>JAIEPU010000152.1 GCA_019748235.1 bacterium | reverse complement strand
GCGTTCGTGGCGAC
Organism: bacterium; assembly: GCA_019748235.1. Lineage (GTDB taxonomy): Bacteria > Planctomycetota > Planctomycetia > Kolteriales > Kolteriaceae > JAIEPU01. The sequence goes on along the minus strand of JAIEPU010000152.1, from coordinate 29,396 downwards.
TATGATGTCCGCGTGCCCCCCCATGAACGCATCTTGCGACGCCCGTCGATCCGCCGGCATGAGCCCCGCATGATACATCGCAATCCGACGCGGGTTTCGCTGGCGGAGCGCGTCGGTCACTTCCTCGCAGGCTTTTCGGCTCGATACGTAAACCACCTTCGCGCCGGGAATCAGTTCATCGAATTCAAAGAGCATGTTCAGCTTGTCCGCTTTCGTCCGGACGAGCGAAACGCCGTAGTGCAGATTGGGACGATCGAATCCACGAACGAAGATCGCGGGATCATTCAGCTTCAACTGCTCGACGATGTCACGGCGGACAATGTCAGTTGCCGTAGCGGTCAACGCAATTGTGGTCGGCCAGCCGAGCTTCTCCCGAAACCAACCGAGTCGCGCATAGTCGGGACGGAAGTCATGCCCCCACTCGCTGATGCAATGCGCCTCGTCAATCGCGAGAAATGCCACGCCGACTCGGGCAAGTGATTCCAAGAACCGCTGACTTCGCAGTCGCTCAGGAGCGATGTAACAGATATCGACTTCACCCTGTTCGATGCGCGCAAGCCGCTCGCGTTGCTCGGAAAGTTCCAATCCGCTATGAACGGCAGCAACTCGGATGCCGAGCCGCAAGAGTTGGTCCTCTTGATCCTTCATGAGCGCGATAAGCGGGCTGACGACGACCGTGACCCCTTTCGTGATAAGGGAGGGAAGTTGGTAGCAGAGACTTTTCCCGCCGCCGGTCGGCATCACGCACAGCAGATCGCGATTCGAAAGGAGTGTCTCGATGACTTCGCGCTGACCGGGGCGAAACTGATCGAGTCCGAACCGTTGCAATGCGGATTGAAGGGCATCGGTATGTGGAGATGCATCAATTTCGATCAACGCAGATGACTCCATTCACCATCCATGTGCAGCGTTGCTACTTCTTCCATAACCATCGATCATTGATGGCCACGACTCATCGGGTATCGAGGACGACGAGTTCGGGAGCGTCGGGAACAGTTGCCTCTTTGGTCAAGGTCCTCTTCGTCGGATCTTCCATCGCTTCGGGCCAGATGCAAAAGCCGCCGTTTCCCCCGTCGGGAATCTTCCAACCACCGAAGATACCCCGCCCTTCGTTGTAGCCCGAGTAATGGACTGCATGTTTGCCGAGGTACTGCTTCACCAGTTCACAACGTCCGTCATCAACCGAGTATCGTCCGGTCACTTGGAAAATGCCGATCCAGTCTTTTCCAAAGCCGAACGCTTTTCCCTCCGCAAACATCAAGTCGATCTTCATCCAATGTTTGCCCGGATGTTCCTTCTGAAGAAAAAAGCCGATCCAGGGTCCCGAGGGAAAGCGCGAATCGGTCTCGCGCAGCGGCTGACTCGTCCCATCGGGATGGCCGCCGTCGCGATCATTCGATTCCGCGTCACTCATGAGATGGCTCCTACAAGTGCTCGTATCATACCAAAGTCGATGGTCGAGGGATCAAGCTTGTGATCACGAAACTGCTGGAAAAATCAGTGCGGGAAGCATGCATCGCCGAGGCTCGCGCTCCCAAGCCGGGAAATGTCCATCCTGGCGCATCATTCGATGACTTGCATTTTGATGACTTCGTATCGGCCGCAGAAGCGATCGCTCCCGTGATCGCTCGCTCTTACCACCAATCGATTGGACGAACGATCCTTGATGCAGCCAAAGCGACACGCGAACTGACTCGTACCAATGCCAATCTGGGAATCATCTTGCTCCTCGCCCCCCTCTCGAAAGCAGTCACTTCGTGCGGGATGAATAGTTCTTCACTCGCACAGTCGCTCGATTCTCTCACCGTCGAGGATGCGCGATTGACCTATCAAGCGATCAGGCTTGCGACACCAGGAGGAATGGGAAAGGAATCAGAACAAGACGTTCGGGATGAACCAACCGTCACTTTGAAGGAGGCAATGAAGCTAGCGGCTCATCGTGACAGCATCGCTCGGCAATATGTTTCTCAGATGACTGACGTCGTCCAGTTCGGACCGAAGGTCCTTTCGCTTGCAATCGACGAAGCCGGCTGCTCGGAAGGAGAAGCCATCGTTTGGTGCCATCTTCATTTCATGGCGAAGTATCCCGATTCCCTCATCTCGCGAAAGTTGGGAGAAGAGGTCGCGCGGGAATCTCAAGCACGAGCCCAGACGATCATTTCGATCGTAGGCAAGACAACGTCGGGAACGATTCCCTCACCTTGTCCTGGGTTCTTAGAACATCCGATGCTGATAGGGTTCGACGCTTGGCTTCGAGATGACGGGCACAAAAAGAATCCGGGAACGAGCGCCGATTTAGTCGCGGCGAGTCTTTTCGTTCGAGCGGTCGAGCAGAATCTTCCTCCGGTCGGAAAGGTACAGAATCAATGAACGAACGATATCGTGTCGAAGTGACGAAAGATTCGCTCGTCTTTTCCGCAGGGCATTTCATCACGTTCGCGGGGGGAATCATCGAACGATTGCACGGGCACAATTGGCGCGTCAAAGTTGAAGTCGAAGGTCCCATTGATGAAAACTTCTACGTCTTCGATTTCATCGCGCTCCGGGATGACACAAAAGCGATCGTCGATCGGCTGGACCATCGTCTCTTGCTTCCCACCAAAAGCAAGCTCATTCATGTCGCGATCGACGGGACCCAGGCCGTCGCTCGTTATGAAGATCGATTCTGGTCGATCCCTGCGGATGAGTGTATTCTGCTCCCGGTCGAAAATACGACGGCAGAGCTCATCGCGCGATGGATCGGCGGTGAATTGATCCATATCTGGACCTCAAAAGGCATTGCGATTCCAGAAGTGCTACGGGTCTTCGTCGAGGAGAATTTCGGCCAATGGGCATCGTGGGAAGGAAAGCAGTAAGTCAAGAATGACAAACACCCCAGGCAACTCTCCGCCTGAGGTGCACGTCATTCACTTCACGATGGCGATGAGAGATCCGCCACGGTTGCTACTTGATCGATTCGTGAATCCACGATCCGTCACAGGGGCGATAGTCGACGAGTTCGTCTGACTTAAACCAAATCGGAATCTCGCGATCAGCGGAAGCCTGGCTATCGGAAGCATGAATTAAGTTCTGCTGGGTGCTGAGCGCGAAGTCGCCGCGGATCGTTCCGGGGAGAGCTTCCGCGACCTTGGTCTTGCCGACCAGGAGTCGGATCAGGTCGATGCAGCCCGGTCCCTCCGCCACGACCGCGACGAGAGGCGAACTGCTCATGAACTCGCAAAGGTCCTTGAAGAACGGCTTTTGCTTATGCTCCGCATAGTGCAAATCGAGAATCGCCTGCGGAGCTTTCAAAACCTTGAGACCGACGATCGAGAGCCCCTTCTCTTCCAGACGGCTCAGGATCTTTCCGACAAGTCTACGGCCGACGGCGTCTGGCTTTAACAAAATGAGCGATCGTTCCATGGCAGCTTGGTTTCCCCAATAAAATGGTCGAGATTCAAATGGCCGAAGCCTCTTTTCCACAGAGGGTATAAGAAAGCAGCCGGGAACCTACAATGCCTGAGGTGCAATGACCCTGGATGCCCGGACGTATTTCAACCCAAACATCAGATTCAATGACGAGGACAACTTCGATGGCAGAGCTCAAGGAACTCTTTCTCGCAGGCAAGAAACTCAAGGAAGAGAAGAAATACGAGGAAGCCGTCGAAAAACTGAAGCAATGCCTCGAACGCGACGAGAAATTCGCCTTGGCTTTGCACGCGATCATTCAGTGTCACACCGAGCTCGGCCAGCACGATCAAGCAATCGAATACGGCAAGAAACTCATTGAGATCGAGCCAAACGACAATTTCTCCTACATCGCCCTCTCACGAGCGTATCAGCGGGGCGGCTACATTCCCGAAGCCGAACACATGATGGCGATGGGGCACCAAGTCGCCGCGAGAGCACGATGAAAACCAGGAGAGCTCGGTTCATCACCATAGTTCTTCTATTCTTCGCAGTGCTTGGAACCGCTGGCTGGGCAGCCCTCGTCATTGCGAAAAGCCTCGAAGTGCGCCCTGATCTGCCCGTTTCAAGTTACCGGCTCTCAAGCACAGCACAAACATTATCGATCGTTCCGTCGAATGACGGACAATCATTCGTCACTTGCATCGAATATCTCGTCGATGAACAAGAAGTTCTGAAAATCAATCCGTTTCCTGCGCAGCTAACCGATGCTCTCCGTAGATTCCATGCAAAGTCATCCATGGTTTTCCATCAATTCGAACTCTTTTTCGATGGCGACAAACTTCATGTCCGTCGGATTTTGGATGGAACAGAGCTCGATTCAGTTAAAGTTGATGCAAACGCGGTCTCTGATCTATGTAGCCTCGATCAAGCGCCGTTCTTAATGAATCACAATTATTGCTTTATTCCCGTTCTCATCAGCGGGGATGGCAAGCTGCTATTGCTCGACCAACTCGGCACTCAGGACTATCCTTTATGTCCGGTTGCAAGTGACACTATAGTCCACACATCTAACGGACGTCGAAGCATCACTTACCGACAATTCGATAGAATACTGGAATTCGACCTTAATCCTAAGGAGACCGCAAAAGCCGCAAGCGTTGATAATGACAATCTTCATCTACTATTGGATCTACAAAACGCCGATCAATCAAAAATTAGAAGTTTCAACCTTAAAGATGGAAAGTTAATTGGGGAAACGGCCTTGCCTTTCTCAACGTGGCGTTCAATGGGACTCGTACAAACCTCCGCCTTTTTGATTTCGATCCCAACGAATAAAGGTCACCGCATCGTGGCAGTGAGACTGCTCGACAATAACTGGAAAATACAGGAAGAAATGAAAGAGCGGTTCTTCGATCCACAGTTCCGCCGAGACCTGTCGAGTGGCGCAGTTAGTGTCTCTGAATCCTCGATTGGAATCGGAGTAAATATGAGCATGTGGCATCAAATGAGGAACATCGCAAATAATGTCCCTTGGTTTATTCCTAATGTCACCGCGATCAAGAACGTCGGAGTTCTAACGATGGACCCGAACAGTCCGATCCACAAATTAAAACTTGACGGACCAGAGGACATTTCTGCGTTCTCGATTACTCCGGACCAATCCCTTATCGGAATCGCGCGACGACCTTACGTCTTTGACGTCTATCGATTGAAACTTTAGATCCGTAAATCCAGCATTAAGCCTCGCCGCATCACCTTCCGCATTCCGATCAATCTCCACATCCGTTATTATATCCACACGTTGCTTATCACCGCAGTGTTGGTTGAGCCGCGTAACATCTTACGAGGAGTTTCGATGCCTTTGCCTTCGAAGGACGAGATCCGTCACGAAGAATTTGACGACATCTATGCCGCGACCGACTTGGCGGCTCCGCTCCCAAAGTACAAGTTCCCACAGCATGAGCGGGCCGCAACGCATGCGTACGCCGTCGTGCACGACGAATTGATGCTCGACGGCAATTCACGACTCAACCTCGCCACTTTTTGTCAGACATGGACCGAGCCCGAGGTTCGGCAACTGCTCGACGAATGTCTCGACAAGAACATGATCGATAAGGACGAGTACCCGCAAGCGGCAGAGATCGAGAAGCGCTGCGTCCACATGCTCGCCGACCTTTGGAATTCGCCGCACTCCGCCGGGACGATCGGCTGTTCGACGGCAGGCTCGAGTGAAGCCGCCATGCTGGGGGGACTCGCGCTCAAATGGAAGTGGCGGGAACGCCGTCAGAAAGAAGGAAAGCCAACCGATCGGCCGAATATGATTTGCGGGCCGGTTCAAGTCTGTTGGCATAAATTCGCCCGTTACTTCGACGTTGAACTTCGCGAGATTCCGATGGAGGAGGGGCGATTTCTCATGACGCCCGAGGAAGTCCTCACGCGCTGCGATGAGAACACGATCGCCGTCGTGCCGACCCTCGGCGTGACGTTCAACTTGCAGTATGAGCCTGTCGAAGCGGTCGCGAAAGCGCTCGACGAATTCGAAAAGGAAACAGGATTCGACATTCCCATCCACGTTGACGGAGCGAGTGGTGCCTTTCTGGCTCCCTTCATTCATCCAGACGTTATCTGGGATTTCCGGCTCCCACGAGTGAAATCGATCAACGCCTCCGGCCACAAGTTCGGCCTGACGCCGCTCGGATGCGGCTGGGTGATCTGGCGCGAGAAGACCGACTTGCCGGACGACTTGATCTTCGACGTGAACTATCTGGGCGGGAACATGCCAACGTTCGCGCTCAACTTTTCTCGGCCCGGTGGGCAAGTCATCTGTCAGTACTACAACTTCATTCGGCTCGGCAAAGACGGCTATCAGAAGATCCAACAATCATGCGCCGCGACCGGACAATTCATCGCGGAGCAAATCAACAAGATGGGCCCATTTGAAGTGGTCTATGACGGCAAGGGAGGTATTCCGGGAGCTTGCTGGATCATGAAGAAGGGACTCAATCCTGGCTTCACGCTCTTCGACCTTGCCGATCGGCTTCGCGTTCGAGGCTGGCAGCTTCCCGCGTATTCATTGCCCGCTCACTGTGGACAGATCGTCATTCAGCGATGCCTTGTCCGACATGGCGTCAGTCGCGACATCGCCAAGTTGCTCGTTGCGGACATCAAAGCCGCCGTCAAACATTTGGAAACTCATCGAGTCAGTCAGTCCCTCACCGAACAAGAAGCGGGCGGACATCATCATTAACCAGAAGTAGATAAGAGTCTGTGCTGGAGTCAATTTTGTTTCTTCATCGACCTAACAAGTCGATAGGACACTAATGCAATTCCGGCAATTAAGCCTACTAAAAGCAGCACGTCCGCGACAAAGAAAGGAACGGAACTACCAAAGCAAACTTGGTAGATGCCATGATCAAATCTTAAGGATTCCTCACCCGAATAATCGAGGATCAATATCGATATGTTCCACCCATCGAAAGTCATCCGACCATTAACGATGGCGATACAAAAGAGCAGAATCATCAGCGCGAGGAAGATTAGGTACAGCCGAATGAATACGCGCATGTGAACCTCGCAGTCTGCACCGATTATACTCATCGCATCCATCCATGAAATGAGCTACGTCAACGATAGGCACGGGGTGCCGATCCTACGAATTCGCAATCCGCCGAAAGAAATTGATGCTCTAAAAACTATCGATCATCTGTAAACCGTTCGCGGGGTATTCGTGTTCCCACTTTCGAAGGCTGGTCGTGTCGACTTCGAGGTAAGAGTTGTAGCTGCTGAAAGGATAGTTTTGTGGATCGTCGGTCAGGCCGTGGAAGCGGGGGTTCTCGTGCAAGTAATTGATGTGCTGAAGAAGCGAGTCTTTCGTTTCGAGCGGTGACTCCCAGAAATTCCACCAAATGCGGTTACGAATCGATGAGTCTTCTCGACGCCAGTGATACGCGCTATAGCTGTGGGCCGACTGAATAATGTGTGCTAGCCGCGAAGTATCCCCCTGCGGCGTTTGCACAATCAGATGATAATGGTTGTCCAAAATCGCGAACGCAAGCAGTCGCCAGTCCCACTTGTAACAGTTGAAGTCCAGGCTCTCGAGCAACAGGCTCTTTCGCTCGTCGCTATTGATAAACGGCTTCTTCTGAAAAGTCCCTGCCGTGATGAGCAGATAGCTTTCCGTGATGAACCCTTCATGGGCGCTGTACGGACGGCGCGAAGTGAACTTCAACACGTCACCTCGCCTTTCCACAACAGAGGAGAACTCCATACGCCGCCATTCCAATAACGAAGCGACTATTGTTTTGAGACTGCGATCTGCCGTCTCTCATCTTCGTCAAATCTACGTCATGCCTTGCCATGGACTCCCCCTTTATGCCGGCTGCGCTTCGGTGGGGGGCTCGGAATAATCGACCCGATAAAGGAACAGAAGTGCCAGAACTCCCGCACAGACAATGAAATGCGTCGATTGTGGCCATTCCAATTGATCGATCACAAACGAGACTAAGAAGTACAGCGCGGCCGACAGCAGAATGCCGATCCAGTTGATCAAATTCATCGCCGCGATAACCCGTCCCTTCTCCTCGTCCGGCGGCCTGACCTGCAGGAACGTCTGTAGCGGCACGGTGAAGAGGCCCGCCGAGATTCCTGTCACAAGGAGCAGAATTCGAGCCGTCCATTCGAATGCGTCGACAGGGCGGTCGGGATCGATCTTTGGCTCCTTGGCGGTCTTGTCCGCGCCTGTTGCCTCGGCAGACTTAGGTGTCTCGGCGATCTCGGGGGCAGTGACCTCTTCGTGTCCGGTTTGCTTCATGATCATGGCGGCCGATTGAGTAAGGAACCGCTGAAAGTTCGGCCCTCCCCACGTTCCAAGAGTCCAAAGAGCAACCAGCGAGACGATGATTCCAACATTTCCAACCTTGTAAATGCCGAAGCGAATGCGTCCTTTGGAAAGTCGTCCCGCAATCGCACAGCCGACCGCGATACCAATCGCGACGCCTGACAACATGTACCCCGCGCGTCGATCCGAAACACCGAGCTGGTATTTCGAGAACGCATTGACCGCTTGTTGCAATGCGCCACCCACCATCCAAAAGACGCTGGTAATCATGAGAACATTGAAGATGATTCGATCACGGCGAATCAGTCGCCAAGTGACGCCGTCAATGCCGAAGGCTGACCAGCGGAATCGAAGATCAGGATTCGCGGCAGGCGTTTTTCGGACGAGAAACGCGGTCGCGGTTCCGAGTACCGCTGTTCCGACGCAGGCCAAACTCGCCACCCAGAGCGGTATCACGAAGTTTCGAGCCGTCGGCGGTGCGGCCACGCCTTCCACTACCTGAAGCGGCTGACTGATGCTCTTTAGCTCCCCTGCGAGCACCGTCCCCAGGATGATTGCAAGGAACGTCGTCATGATGAAGACGCCATTCACGTACGGAAGATCCTTGGAGCGGAATGCTTCGGGCAGGATGCCGAACTTCGATGGTCCAAAGAAGGCGCTATGCGTCCCCATCATGAAGAGGACGACAAACAGCCCGACACGGGTGTGGAAGTAAAACGCGGTGGCACCCGCGAGGACCACCAAGATCTCCGCCACCTTGCACGCGATGACAATATTTCGCTTCGGATACAGATCAGAGAAGTATCCCGCGATCCCCGAGAACATGACGAAGGGGAGCGAGAAAACCGCGAAGGCAATCGCCTGATAGCCGTCGCCGCTTCCTCCTCCTGTCGATTGCAGGTAGAGATCGGTGCAGACGAACAGAACGAGCTGCTTGTAAAGATTGTCGTTGAACGCGCCAAGAAACTGAGTCGCCGTCATTCCCCAGAAGGAGGGGTCCTTCTGAGCGGGAGGGAGAGCTTCTCGCTGCTCCTTCCAATCCGCGCGGTCCAGGGGCGATTTTCCCATCGATAATTCCCAAAAGGAGAGCTGAATCTTCACGGCTCAGGCGGAATTGTGGGGCAGACAGCGAATCCAGGCAAGACTTCACTGAGATTAGTCACGAAAAGAGGGGATCCGTTCAGACTTTCTACACACCCGTTCGGTTGGTGTCGCCCCCCTGAGCCGGTACATTAACTGACAGGAAATCCTCGAAACGAGCAACCTGCTCCGCCACATTCGGGCTGAACGAGCGTTTCCACTTCTCGCAGTCTGAAAATCGATCGTTCAAAGGAGAATGACCCAGCATGGCCATGATCGGCTCAACAATGGATGCCAAGAGCTACCTCAACTTTGTCCAGCGTGAGATGGAGAAGCTCGACCTCTCTCAGATCAACGCCATGGCGGATGCAATCTACGACCGTTACCAAAAAGGCCGTTTCGTCTTCATCATTGGGAACGGCGGCAGCGGTGCCAACGCGTCCCACTTCTGCGAAGATCTCGGCAAGAGCACCGTCAAGGATTTCGAAACGCAAAAGCGATTGAAGGTCCTCAGCCTGACCGACAATACTCCTTACATTCTCGCATGGGCGAACGACACTAGCTATGACCGGGTCTTCGTCGAACAACTCAAGAATTTCGGCGAGAAGGGTGATCTACTCATCGCCATCAGCGGCTCGGGTAACAGCCCCAACGTGCTGAAGGCAGTCGAGTGGGCGAAGGAACACGGAATCGAGACAATCGGCGTCACCGGCTTCGGTGGTGGCAAGCTTCGTCAACTCGCCGACAAGCAGCTCCATGCTCCAACCGATGACATGGGAGTCGTCGAAAGCATCCATCAAATTGCTTTCCACTACGTGCTCGACAACGTCTATGGTCGCATCAATAACGCGAAGTGAGCTCGATGGCAAAGTATCTCGGGATTGAGATCGGCGGCACTAAGCTTCAAGCCGCGCTCGGCAACGGCGAGGGGACGCTCGAACATCTCCAGCGCGTTCCCGCCGAAGCTCGTGGTGGGCGTGAAGCCATTTGCCGCCAGATTGTCGAACTCTCGCATACCGTTCTGCAGTCGGCGGGGATCTCGAAATCGAATGTCGAGCGAATCGGCATCGGATTTGGCGGACCGGTCGATCCCGCGGCCGGTCTGGTTTGCACGTCTCATCAAGTCGAGGGTTGGGATAACTTCCCGCTCGTTTCTTGGCTTGAGGAACACGTCGGCATTCCGGTTGTTCTGGGAAATGATTCAGACATGGCGGGATTGGCCGAAGCGAACGTTGGCGCGGGCCGTGGGAAAAGCCGAGTCGTCTACATGAACATCGGGAGCGGCATCGGCGGCGCGATCGTCATCGACGGTCGTGTCTACATGTCGCAAGGAGCGGGCGCGAGCGAGATCGGCCACCTCCGCATTAGACCGTCCCACCACGGTGCTCCATGGCAAACACTGGAAGATGTCGCTTCGGGTTGGAATCTCGCGACCGCCGCTAAGCGAGCGGCGGAACGAGATCCTGAGTCTCAGCTCGCGAAGCTCGTCAATGGCGAGCTATCACGCATCACCACCCACACACTCATCAAAGCTCTTGATGTTCGGGATCAGGCGGCTGTTGAGATTTGGCTTCGGGCGATCGAATACTTGGGGGTCGCGATCGCCAATGTGATCACGTTGCTCCGTCCAGAAATCTTCGTGCTCGGTGGAGGAGTTTCGCTCGCCGGAGACATTCTTTTCGAACCGCTCAAACGAGAAGTCGCCAAGCAAGTCTTCGCCCCGTTCGCCGGCTCATACGTCATCGTGCCGGCCGCATTAGGAGAAGATGTCGTTTTGCACGGCGCTTTGAAACTCGCTCGCGATGGCGGAGCCTAAATGCTTCCCCGTTCCACTATGATTGTCTACCTCCATCGTGCTGATACGCTTAAGGGGAACGATTCGACCAGATCACCCAGGTCGATGGATCAAACATCTATTTCACGAGGGTAATTCATCGATGGCTGTCAAAGCAAAGCCGGACGGATATCCGGTCCTCTCACCCTATCTCGTCGTTGATGGTGCGGAGAAGGCCATCGAGTTCTATTCCAGCGTATTCGGCTTTCAGGAACGAATGAGAATCCCAGCCGAGGGAGGTCGAATCGGGCACGCCGAACTTGCGAATGGCGATTCACTGATCATGCTCGCTGATGAAGTTCCCTCGATGGGAATTAGAGGTCCCAAAGCCATCGGCGGCTCGCCGATCACGTTGCAGATGTACGTGGATGATGTCGATTACTCCATCGAACGGGCCGTCGCCGCGGGAGCCAAGGTTAACCGGGCCGTGGCGAATCAATTTTACGGCGATAGAACGGGCTCTATCGAAGACCCCTTTGGCCATATTTGGCATCTTGCAACTCATGTGGAAGATGTCTCGCAAGAAGAGATGATCCGCCGCGCATCAGAGCGAAGCTAACGTCGGGGATTGAATGAACGCAAACGATGAGAAACGCTGGCGAAGCACCACCATCCTTGCCGTCCGGCATGGGGGCAAGGTCGCTGTCGGCGGTGACGGCCAGGTGACGCTCGGCAACACGGTGATGAAGGCGGATGCGATCAAGATCCGCAAACTTCGCGAGGGGAAAGTGCTCGTGGGGTTCGCCGGCTCGACGGCGGATGCCTTCGCGCTACTCGAACGATTCGACACGAAGCTCAAGGATTTCCAGGGGAACGTCGCCAAAGCGGCCACTGAACTAGCCAAGGATTGGCGCACCGATCGATTGCTCAGACGACTGGAAGCGATGATGATCGTTGCGGATGCGGTTCATCTGTTGCTCATCAGCGGAACGGGGGATGTCATCAGTCCGTCGGACGGCATCGTGGGAATTGGTTCGGGAGGTCCTTTCGCGATCGCGGCGGGGCGAGCACTCCTCAAACATTCCAATCTCTCGGCCGCCGACATCGTCAAAGAGTCGCTCAGCATCGCGGGCGAAATCTGCATCTACAGTAACCGGAATATCGTGGTGGAGGAACTCGAGTGCACGAACTGACGCCGAAAGAAATCGTCGAGGCACTCGATCGCCACATCGTCGGTCAGCATGACGCGAAGAGGGCCGTCGCGATCGCGATCCGCAATCGTTGGCGCCGCCAACAATTGCCCGAGGAACTCCGCAAGGATGTCACGCCGAAGAACATCATCATGATCGGCCCGACCGGCGTCGGCAAAACGGAGATCGCTCGCCGGCTCGCCGCCCTCGTGCGTGCCCCATTCGTCAAAGTCGAAGCAACCAAGTACACCGAAGTCGGCTATCACGGCCGCGACGTGGAAAGCATGATTCGCGACCTTGTCGAGGCGAGCATTCGCCTCATTCGGGACGAGGAGCGCAAGCGAGTCGAAACGGTTGCGCTCGAAAAGGCTAATAATCGACTGCTCGATCTCCTCCTTCCACGAAACCAAGCGGAAGAGACGGAGGAATCAACTTCGGTCGAAACCGTCGGCGGCACCAATCCCGCCGAGCAACAACTCCTCCAATCTGAGCGCAATCGGCGCGTCCGGCAAAAGTTGAAGGAGAAACTTGAAGCGGGTGAACTCGAAGACCGAATTGTCTCGCTCAAGGTTGAGCAAAAACTCGTCCCTGTGCAGATCTTCTCCAACATGGGAATGGAGAACATGGATGTCGATCTTCAGAACATGTTCGAAAAGATCATGCCCAAGGATTCCAAGAGCCGCGAGATGAAGGTGAAGGACGCGCGGCGAATCCTCGTTGAGCAGGAAGCCGACAACCTCATCGATAAGGAAGCACTCAACGAAAAGGCGGTGCAATTGGCCGAAGAGTCCGGGATCATCTTCCTCGATGAACTCGACAAGATTTGCGGCCCGCAATCATCGAGTGGGCCAGACGTCTCCCGGCAAGGCGTTCAGCGAGACTTGCTACCGGTGGTCGAAGGCACGACCGTACAGACTCGCTACGGCTCTGTCCGAACTGAGCATGTTCTTTTCATCGCGGCGGGCGCATTTCATGTGAGTAAGCCGTCTGACTTGATGCCCGAATTGCAAGGCCGATTCCCCATCCGTGTCGAGCTAGCCGACCTTGGAAGAGAAGACTTCGTCCGCATCTTGAAGGAACCGAAACACTCCCTCATCCGCCAGTACACCGAACTGCTTGCGACCGAAGGACTGCGTGTCGACATCACAGCAGACGCCATTGAAGCACTCGCGGAACTTGCTCATCGCGTCAACCGAACCACGCAGAACATCGGCGCTCGCCGGCTGCATACGCTGCTCGAGAAACTCCTCGAACAGCCGAGCTTCGATGCGTCCGAACGGAAGGGAGAATCCCTCACGCTCGATGCAGCCTATGTACACGATCACTTAGACAAGATCACGAGCGACGAGGATCTGAGCCGGTTTATATTGTGATCGACTTGATCAACTGCCGTCGTTCCATGACGTCGGGCACGCAGTCACCTGCGTGCCATGAGCGATGACACTTACCCAAATTCGGCTAGCTGGCTGAAATTCCAAGCACTCGCGAGCATCCCCGCAGCGCAATAGATAACCAGAATCACGATCCGCCATCGGACCGAAACAGCGGCGACGATGAACTGCATGCAGATCCACTGAAACATTTTGCCGAAGATGGTCCCCGCCGTCCGACCGAACATGTAACAAAACGACGCGATGCCAGGATGAACTTCTCCATCAATGCCGAACTGCGAAATGAGTGCACTCGTTGACCATGCATCAAGCACCGTCGCGACGAGTGCCAGTCCCTGCAATACGATGAGCGTGATCCCCACCCGGCTTCGAAGCGAATAACCATCGCACACCTTAAACTTGGCCGTCATCAGAAAGAGCCAGATGCCGGCGCTAATTGGTATCGGCGACCAAAAAAGCATTCGTCCCAATTCGCGAGCCTTACTGAGCTCGCCCGCCAGTGGCGGCAGTTCCGAGGGGAATGCGAAGAGGAACAGATTCCCCTCCGCGATTCGGCGGAAGAAGACCACCCCGATCCCTGCCATCAACAGGCAGAGAAGGGATTTCCAAGTGAGCGAGATCGCATGCATAGGGTTTCACTTGCTGAAAGTCATTGCATGAAGAAGGATGCCGACATCCTTCGGAATGAGGGGACTGTCCTATATTCAAGGATGATCAACATCTTTCGCATAGTCCCAAACGATATGGCGTGCCCTCACACATACACCACGTTCCGTAAACTCATTATGTTCGATCCATTGCCGATAATGGATAATTTCGTGTGCTAGCGAACAGAGGTGGGAGGCGAGAGCGTTATCTCGACCTCGTTCTACTCGCATCTTCTCGAACTCCCCGGTAGCAATTCGAATGAAAGGATACTGATTCGGATTATCGGGCGCGAAGAAGGACGCTGACACGATTCTTCCGTCATACGTTCGAATCATTTCAGATTTACAGAGATAGACGGGAACGAAGATCGGGAATTCATATCGCGATCGTAACCAACGACAGAAGCGTACAAACGCACCTCTCACCTCCACGTCCGCTCGTTGACCCCGCAAATGCAGGCCTTGGCGACGCCTTTTTGCATTTCGCCGATTCAAATTCGATCGCATTCGAAGTACTCAATCAACGCTTATCGGACGAAGGAAACCCATCGGCACGCAGAGGACTGCATGCTTTACGGCTGCATGGAATTACGAGTTTATTGATCTCTCAATCCAAAAGAGAGTGCCCTCTTGTGCCTTCGGCACCACGACAACGAGTTGTCGTGGCCACTCGAACAAAAGTACTGCTGCATCAACATTCTCTTACAGCCCCTCGTTGAGTGGCTCCAGGTCTTTCGGAATGAAGCGGCCGTCTTTGCGGAGCAGTTCGCCGTCGAACCAGATCTCGCCGCCGCCGTAATCTGGGCGCTGGATGAGAACGAGGTCCCAGTGGACTTGACTGCGGTTGCCGTTGTCGGCTTCGTCGTACGCGTTCCCCGGCGTCAGGTGGAATGAGCCGCCGATCTTCTCATCGAACAGCGTATCGAGCATCGGGTGACGAACGAAGTTGTTGCAGCCGAGACTCCACTCGCCGATATAGCGGGCTCCCTCATCGGAGTTAAGAACCTTTTCCAGCCGTTCAGGTTCGTTCGAGCAGGTCGCTTTGACGATCTTTCCCTTCTCGAATTCGAAGTGAATCCCTTCGAACACCGTCCCCTGATAGAGAGATTTCGTGTTGAAGGTGATGACGCCGTTCACGCTTTCCTTCACAGGCGCGGTGAAGACTTCGCCGTCCGGGATGTTGCACTGGCCATTACAGGGAATGACCGGGATATCCTTGATCGAGAATTCGAGATCGGTCCCCGGACCGACGATTCGAACACGGTCGGCTGCTTCCATTCGCTTGGCGAGGGGAGCTTGATCGCGCGCCATCTTTGCGTAATCCGCCGTGCAGACAGAGAAATAGAAGTCCTCGAACGCTTCCGTGCTCATACGGGCGGCCTGTGCCATCGAAGGGGTTGGATAGCGAAGCACAACCCACTTCGTCTTGCGGATGCGAATCTCCGTATGAACCGTCTTCCACCAGTGGCGTGAATAGAGGTCCATCTTCTCGGGGGGTACGTCGGCTAGTTCGCTGGAATTGTGCGCGCCCCGAATGCCGATATAGGCGTTTACCTGTTCCATTCGGGCTCGCTCGATCTGGCCCGCAAATTCAAGGCTTGATTCCGTGCCGGACTTGTAGAGAGAACGAAGGACCGCGTTTTGCTTCGTATCAACAATCGGGATGACTCCCCGTTCCGCAGCAAGTTCCACCAAGCGACAGACAAGCGATGGATCAGCCAGGTCGAACGCCTCGATGAGAACCTTTTCCCCCTTGGCCACCCGGCAACTGTGATCAAGAAGAGTTTCAGCCAATCGGGTGATGCGTGGATCGTTCATGTCGCTTGTCATTTCCTGAAAAGAGTTCGCCCTGCGTCACGGAGTGCATTTGATGCTCGAAGCATGCCGTGACGGTCCTCATTAGTGGTCGACCGATTATTGCGGATGACGGCGTTCTTGTCTCCCCGCAATTCACCGGTGTATTCAGCGAAATACCTGAAATCTATCCAACGGGTTCGTCATTGAAATGCGAATGAGAAGTGATCGAGGATGAAACGAGAGCCAGCCCGCGTGAAACCTGGTGATGAATTTTCATGGTCATGGTGCAGCACATCTGAGGAGGCATGTGTTTGCCACGCGGCATGAAGAAACCGGCTCGGAGCCTTAAAGGAGGAGGAGGTCTCTCCCCTGTTGTCTCTGGCGACGATCCCCTGCTCACCCCTGCGGAAGTTGGTGAGTCCGGTTCTTCCCGTTTCGGACCGGACACGCAAAGGATCATCGTTGGCAAGCCAACAAGGCTCCGAGCCGGAAGTCCCTCATCAAGGTCGATTCGTCTACCGATGACAGTCCGCACAGATGCGAGGATCAACATGTCCCGGCGGTCAGAATCGTCCCTCGCGGGGCGAAGTATGAATCAACTCGACGGCTCATGGTCGAGAGGGTTGGTCTTCGGGCGGAAGAAAACAGCAGCCCCATGGACTGTATGGTGAGCTATCCAGCAGGATGAACGCAGACGGGCTTTCCTTTGTTCACTTGCAGTCAGAATATGATCGCGACTCAAACGCCCGATTTCAAGTCAGCAATCGTCCTATTTTGATGAACTGAAGTAGTTTACGGCTGTTCTTCACCGTGGGATCCTGACGAGTCATCAATTCTTCCCCTGGTTTTTGGAACCGGCAACGTTCGAAAAACTCGCTGTCCTACAAAGTCGACCCGGCTTAAGAAGCCTATCGGCGGTTCTCGGCCTCCCGGATATGGAGCAATCGTTTGAGCTCGTTTTTCAATCGATCAACCTCTTGCTGAACGCGCGCCATGTCTTTTTGCTCACTCTCGATTGCACCTCCTTGTGACGGTAATTCGGGCAGAAGGGGAACGGATGGAGCGGGCGAGAGAGTCGCTGGAACGGCGGGTGTCGAAATGGGAATCCCGGCTGAGGTCGGACTCGGTAAATGCTGTTGTTTCGAAAGCCACTCTTGCTGGTTGATTTCGCTTAGCATTCCGACCGCCATCGCATGCCAACGTTTAGCCTCATCATTCCCCTGAGCCTGAAGCCAGTCTTCCGTGGCCGTCCCCGCCGAGCGGAGATCATCGAACAAATCTTCTATCTTCGCATGAACTTTCGGCGAAGCGGTAATGACGTAGCTGATATTCGCCGGACTGAAAGAGATCGAACCGAGACCTCCGTTTTCATTCCACGAGTCGGGCGATATCGTTTGAGTGATAAGTTCGCGGTACTCTCTCACAAACGTTGCGATCCCGGCTGTTCCTTTCGAATGAAGAATATCGACGACGGGATAGACTCGAGTGACCAGTTCATCCTCGTCGGTGATGAGAATGAAGTTTTCCTTCGCGATATATGTCAGACCCCATTTCGTAAGGACGAGATCGAGAACCTGACGAGCGGGAACGCCATCAAGGTTTATCGTGACCGGCTCATCCGCCGAGAGACCAACGTCGTCGAGTGCTGCGGGATCGAGATAGATCTGCACATCGATCACATCGCTGATGAAGCTGAGAAAGTCGGATAAGGGTGTTTCCACCATTTCAACATCAATCGGCTGCTGCAATGCGGTGGACGTTTTGAAGTCCTGCTTTTGATAGATCACCGTGGGGAGTGATGCTACCTTGGCACTCTCTCCACCTTGAGCCGTGCAAATGTGTAACGTGAGCAAACAAGTAGAGCAAGCGGCGAGCAATAGACGAGACATTGGAAACTCCTCTCCAAACATTCAGCCGTCGGTGGGCGACGAATGGACAGAGTACCCTAGCCCTGATGAAAAGATAATAACAGATCCATTACATATGTAAATTCTTTTTACTAGATTCGTCATCTTTCAACGACAGGTGGCATACGGGGATGTCCCTAAACCGTACAATGGCTTCCTGTCACATCACACGGGAGGGGAATCACGTCATGGCCTATCAGGACATCCAGTACGACGTCGCGGATGGCGTCGCCACCATCATGCTCAATCGACCGCAAACGTTGAACGCGTGGACGCTGAAGATGGATCAGGAAGTTCGGCACGCGATGATCGCCGCCGAGAATGATCCAAATGTTCGCGTGATTCTGTTCACCGGTTCGGGAAGAGGATTTTGCTCTGGGGCCGACATGAGCCTTCTTTCCGCAGTCGCGGGAGGAGGCAACATTGCCGCGGACGAGGATTTCACGTCGGCTGGTCAAAACGTCGAGATTCCCACGGCTCGCGAAGATTTCCGCCAGCAATACTCATACTTTCCGGCTCTGAGTAAGCCAGTCATCGGCGGAATCAACGGAGCGGCCGCGGGTCTTGGCTTCGTCCTCATGCTCTACTGCGACATTCGCCTGCTGTCCGATCAGGCCAAGTTAACGACGACCTTTTCCCGGCGTGGGTTGATTGCCGAATACGGACTCGCCTGGATGCTTCCGCGATTGATCGGGCTTTCGAACGCGATGGAGTTGATGCTCACCTCGCGAACGATCTTGGCGGATGAGGCGCATCGCCTTGGCTTGGTGCATAAAGTCTTCCCAGCTGATAAATTTGCTGAAGAGGCGAAAGCATACGCACTGGAACTCGCGACTAAGGTTTCGCCCCGATCGGTTCGCGTCATCAAACGGATGGCGTACGAGTCGCAGTTCCAGTCGCTGAAGGACGCGCTCGATTTGGCACTCGAGGAAATGATGCTTAGCATCGCTAGTGACGACTTTCGTGAGGGAGTCGCTCACTACTTTGAAAAACGAGATCCCAAGTTCACGGGCAAGTAACACGGATGAGATCATCGAACGAACGAGCAAACTCTTGGCCGCCGGAGGAATTACCGACGGCGGTCATCTTCGACATGGACGGAGTCATCTTCGACACCGAACCGATCTGGCTCGAAGCGGAGACAGAGCTGCTCGCCCGCCGAGGCAAAGTGTTTCCACCCGAGTTCGCCCGAAAGATCATGGGAGTACCCGGCGGAAAAGCGATGCAGATGGTCGCCGAAGAGTTCGGCCTTTCCGAGACGGGAAGTGAACTGACCCTCGAACTCAACGGCATCTTTCACGACATGCTGGAAACCCGATTATCGATCATGCCCGGCTTTCTCGATCGATTGACATTGCTCGAAACTCTTGGCATTCCACGAGCGGTGGCGACCTCCACGGAGCGAAAGCTCGCTCACTCGATGCTTGGGCGTTTCGGGCTCGTCGAGCGATTCGCCTGTATTTTGACTCGTGACGACGTTACACACGGCAAGCCGCATCCGGAGATCTATCTCGCTGCGTCGGACCAGTTAGGAATTAATCCAGCACGGGCGGTCGTGCTGGAAGATAGTCTGGCGGGGATGCAATCCGCCAATACCGCGGGATGTCTGGTCATCGGCCTGCGTCATCCACTGACCGCATCGCTCGAATTTCCGCATGCTCATCTCGTGGTCGATCATCATTCCGATCCTCAGATCGAAATACTCTTTGGCCGTTAACAAAGGAAACGAGCCCGGAGGAGTTCATCCGCCGGGCTCGTTGATTCTTGAAGTCATTGATCGTGGTTATTGCGCGAGTTTCTCCGCTTCCTTCGGATCGACCATCGCGACCTTGATCATTTTGACCGTGCTCTTCGGCCGATCTTGAGCGCCCGTCGGCGTGTTCTCGATCTGCTTCAGCACATCCATGCCATCGATCACTTCGCCGAAAATGGCATGGCGATTGTCGAGCCAAGGAGTCGGCACGGTCGTGATGAAGAACTGAGTATCTCCGGTATTCGGACCCGCGTTCGCCATCGAAAGAATTCCAGGACGATCGTGCTTGAGCTGCGGATGGAATTCATCGAGCAACTTTTTCGGCGGCAGTCCCTTGGCCTCTCGACCACCAGTACCGCGGCCAAGGGGATCACCCGTTTGGACCATGAAGTCCTTAATGACGCGGTGGAAGATGATGCCGTCATAGAACGACTTGTTGACGAGGTCGATGAAGTTCTCCGCCGTCTTGGGCGCTTTATCGACGAAGAGTCGAGCAAGGATCGGTCCCTCGGAAGTTTCGATGCGTACGATCGGATTGTCGGGTTGATCCTTCAGTGCAGCCATGACCGCTTGGGCCTCCTCTTTGCTCATGGGTTGTGATTGCTTGACAGGGCCTGCGGCGGCTTCGGTGGCTCCATCCAAACCAGCGGCGGCGCTTGCGGCGGCAGCCGGTTCCGGAATGTCTCCGTGATTGGCCGGCGGACGAAAAAAGATCCATGCGGAAAGCGCCAACCAGGCGACGATCAATAACCCAAGGGCCGTGAAACCGTCGAACTTCACACCACTCCGTACCGCGCTCATACCCCCTCCAAAAACATGGTCGATCCCAGGATTGTCTCTCACACGTGGTTCCCCTGGGACGGGTCGGCCAGTCTGCCATTCGATCCCGTCGAACAGCTCTTGATACGATCATTTTCGGGAGGATGTGGGCTCCCGACCAGTCCCAAATCGGGACCGATCCGAAGTCGACCAGAGGATAAGCGGATTTCGAGTAAACTTGCTCGAAATCACATATGCTCAGCGGCGAAAGGGGAATGCAAATCTTGCCCGAACTTGCCGATTTAAGACAGATAGAGCTGAGTCACCGGCCGAATTTCCCAAGATGCTCCTCCCCTTATCGATGGGTGCTGTGACATCAATTGGGCCGCGTGCTTTTGATCTCGCGCCTCAAGAAAGATGATTCCCCCGAGTTGCTCCTTCGTCTCCGCGAATGGACCATCCGTGGTGGAGGGCTTGCGTCCTCCATGCACGGTGATCGAACGGGACGAGGGAACGAGTGTCTCTCCTCCGACGAAGTATCCGTCGGCAATGAGACTTTCGTCGTAAGTTTGAATCTCCTGCACTAAGGCTGGCTCACCGCCGTCGAGCATGTTAGCCCATTTCACTTGATCAATGAATCCGAGCGCGACAAATCGCATCGTGAGCCCCCTCTCGAAATCTGAAATGATGGTCCGCTCTACTTGGAATGCTCGTATTCATCGTGACGTCGCCACCAAGCAAATGGAGGCGTCTGCGGCCAGCCGGGGGGAGAATCCTCTCCTTGCTCTTGACGGCCGTACGGGGTCAGGTCGAGAAACGTCCAGACACTTCCGAGAATCTCTACACCACGCTCCGTGGTGAAATAGGTGCGGTAGACATCGTTTCCATCTCGGAGGAAGACACTCAATCCGTGCGTCTCCCCTTTCTCCGTGGTCACTCCAAAATCAACGTTGAATTCACTCCCGGCAGAGGAGTACCAAGGAATGTTCCAACCCATCCGCTTCTTGTAGGGCTCAATGATCTCCAGCGGTGCGACGGAAACGAGACAGATCGAAACGTCTCTCGCGTGCAGATGCGCCAATTCACTGATCTGGTCGACGAACATCGAGCAACCAACACAGCCAGCGTGGGGCCAGCCACCGACATCGGGAGCAAACATAAAGTGATAAAGAATGAGCTGCTTTCGCCCCTCGAAGAGATCAACGAGACCAATTTCGCCGCGATCGCATTGAAAGCGGTAATTCTTTTCAATTTTCACCATCGGTAGTCGCCTGCGCGCCGCAGCGGCAGCGTCGAGCAGCCGAGTGATTTCCTTCTCCTTCGCCGTAATCGACTGAAGAGCCACCTTCCATTCGTCTTGTGACACCACGGCTGGGACAGGAATGCGATTTTCTTCAGTAACAGTCATTTCCTTCGCTCCTCAAATACCATCGTTCCCTCACTAGTCGAATGATCACACATCGGTTCGACAAAGAAATCTTGGAATGCTCCGTTTTTGATTCTTGAGAGGAGAAGATTACACTCGTAGCCACGAATAAATGCAGGACTGAGATTGGGAATCGCGAGGAACCGAATGAAACTTGGTTTGATCAACAGTGCCTGGGCACAAGCAGGCCGGGACACGGCTTGGGGCATTCGGAAAACGAAGGAGATCGGTTTCGACACGATCGACATTTTCACCGATCCACTGGACATAGATGTCCGCGAACGCCGGCTCATCGTGAGCGAATGTGAAAAGGTGGGCCTCCCGATCGTTTCGATCTGTTGCGTTGCGGTCGGCCTGATCGATTTCAATCCAAGCGTACAACGATTCAGCATTGATCGCGTCCGGCAATATCTGGACCTTGCCTATGAGTATCAAGCGAAGAACGTGCTGCTTGTCCTGGGAGAATACATCTGGCAACGTGAAGTCATTCCGCCCGCGGAGCAATGGCGTACGGGTGTCGAGAACGTGAGACGTTTAGGGGAATATGCCGCGTCACTCGGAGTTCAAATCGCTCTCGAACTCGAACCATTTCATCTGTCGCTCTTGAACGACATTGATTCAATGGTCCGATTCATTGATGACGTCGATTGCGAAACAGTGCAGGCCAATATCGATGTCAGCCACCTGGTGCTCGCGAATGTGCCGGCGTCTGAGGTTTATCGACTGAAGAACAAGGCGATTCACGTTCATCTTTCTGACTGCGACGGCAAAGTGCATGGCGACTTGCCTCCGGGTCGAGGAGTCGTTGATTTCGCTCCTTACTTGCAAGAAATCAAGAGATTGAACATCGACGGGGCGCTGAGTATTGAGCTTGAGTATTCGCCTGAGCCGGACCAGATCGAAGAATGGGTTCGTGAGGCATACCAAGCGACCGACAAACTCATGAATGCGGCCGAATTACGGGGCTAATCAGCACTTCGAAGAGGGCAGTGCGAAACGCTACACTAGTGGAATGGAAATCACTGTCACGGAACGACTGATCGGCGAGATCTTCGCCTCGCTCTCACCCCGCTTGGCGAGTGAATGGGAATCGAAGCTCGCTGATCCAAGTGTTCCGCGCGTCACCGCGAATGGGCTCGCCGTGCCGATCATTCGTGCCGAATGGAATCATGTCGACGACTTCTTCGATGGACTCTTCGATACGGCGAACAAGATGTTTTTTAGCGGGAGTCTCCCCGCGTGTCGGCGAAGTTGGAATAACCGCTTCCGACGAGTGGCGGGGCGAATCGATTGTCGTCATCAGCAGATTGAGCTGTCCGCCCCTCACTACGAAGCTTGCGGCACGGCCGCGCTCGGCGTGGTTCTCGTTCATGAGATGATTCACCTGAGCCTCTATGCGGACGGCCGCCCCTTTGGCCACACGCGCGAGTTCAAGTACCGCTCATCTAGTCTTGGGCTGCCCGACGTCCATCACGAACTTCCGATCCCCGATCGGCTCAAGCCGCGCAAGGCTCATCTCTATCGATGCAACTGCGGGCGAATCGTGGAGAGCCGGATCAAGTTTCGCAAGCCTCGTGCGTGTGCTCACTGTTGCCGACATTTTTCGCGCGGACGCTATGACGATCGCTTTCGCCTCGTCTATGTTGGCCAGCGGGATTCCGCCTGAGTTACGTCGTCCCAAACGAAAGACCTCGGCGGAAGGATCCGTCGAGGTCTCGATATTTATCTTGTTGCAAAGCAACTATTTACCGGGCTCGGCTGGTGCCGCTTCCTTCGGAGGAGCGGGAACGGCAGGTCCCTCGCCGGGCTGCTGAGGAATGAGACCGGCGGGAAATCCCCCAGGAATACCACCTTGGGGAGCGCCGGGCTGTCCCGCGGCATCTTTGGCCTCAGGCTTCTTGATGAAGGCATCTCGGTTGAGACGAATCTTCATGGCGTCCTCGTTCGATACGACATAGAACCATTGGCCGTAACGAGCTTCGAGGTCCTTCGCCTTCTTCTTCCCGGCTTCGATCTTTTGATCTCGTTCAATCTTCCGACGCTCGAAGTCCCGCTTGGCCTGCTCCGCCTTTGCAGCTTCGAGCGCTTTCTGCTTCTGGGCTTCGAACTCCGCCGCCTTCTTCGCTTCTTCCGAGTTCGTATCGGCCGGTGGCGTCGCCTGCTCGGGCTTCGCCTCGGTGGCCTTTGCAGCTTCCTCGGGCTTCGGGGCATCAGCTTTCGCGGGTTGCTCAGCAGGCTTCGCGTTGTCCGTAGGAGCAGCCTGTTCCGGCTTCACTTCCGCAGGTGCCGCTGGCGTCTCGGCAGGCTTTTCACCGGGAGTTGGCTCCTGATAAACCACGTTCTGAATGTTTGGCTTCTCACCACTCGGTGCCTCAGGCGTTGCCCCTGCTGGTGCTTCCGGCTTGTTCGGCTCCGCTGGAGCTTCAGCCTTCGGCGCTTCGGGCTTTGGTTCCGCAGGCGGGGCTTCGGCTGGCTTAGACTCACTGGGAGCAGCCTGTTCCGGCTTCGCTTCCGCCGGTGGGGCGGGCTTATCACCTTCCTTTGGCTGTTCGGCAGGCTTCTCCCCCTCCTTTGGTTGCTCCGTCGGCTTTGCTTCGCCAGGAGGTTCGATCGGAGGGAATTTCTTCTCGTCGAAGGCAACGCTCACCAGGAGGAATCGATTCTCTTGCGTATCTTGAGAGTTGCCCCCCTCGGCTTTCTTCTCTTCCCCCTTCTCCTCCGGCTTGGCGGCCGGATCGATCACCTTTTCATCCTTCTTACCCGCTTCGACTTCTTCACCACGTCCCAGGAATACGCCGCCGAAACGAAGCGTGTAGACGAGGCCGTCATCGGTCTCGACAACGACATCACCCTCATTCGAAACGATGCGACCATCTTCGGTGGGAAAGAATCCACGGCTGATCATGGATTCCGCCGCGAACTGCTTCTCGAGGAAGTTGAGTTCTGGCGTCAATCCCGCAGGCTTAGGACGAACCCCGAGAATTTTGATGTCCGAAATCGCATTGGCGACATCGGTCGCCTTGGTCGGATCCGTCTCTTCCCCTTCCTTCAAGCCCTGAAGAACCCAAGCCCCTTTGTCATCCTTGTCGAGTTCGACGGTTCCCTTATCGTTGATGCGAACACGATTGCCTCGCTGTTCGAGCTTGTAATCGTGAATGACGATTTTGTCGAATTCGCTCGATGGATCGGTGATGAGATCGGTGTTGATCCAGTCGGCAAACCGGGTCGTGAGTTCCAGATCGTCCGACTTCGATTGATACACTCGATCTTTGTCGGCAACTCGAACGAACTTAAAGCCGGGCTTATCGGGAACGTCCTTCCCCACGATAAGATCGCTGACCACGTTACCGCTCGAATCACTCAGCTTGATGCGAGTTCCCCACGAATTGGCGTCTCCCGACGTATCGCTCGGATCGACAAGGCCGTACTCTTTGTGCATCTCCTTGCCGCCGGGAACGACACCATCCTTGTGGAGTGCGAGCACCGCGCCAGCGGTTTTCTTGAGCCGCTCTTGTGCGTCCGCGGGATAATTGTTGTGCGATGGGATGACCCAGACGCCGTTATCGAGCTTCACGCTGAACTGGTCAGGCTGATTGCGTGCTTTGTCGTACGACGAAACCTCGAGCCCCTTGATCTGGTCGGGGAGTATATTCGGAGCGAAGGCCTCTCGAGCCTCGGCGTATTCACTGAGAGAACGATCGGGCCTCGGACGGGTGACGTAGGCAGTCACGCCGATGGCTAGGGCCACGACAACGAAAATGAACGTCTTGGTCATCTCACTCATCGACCACAGACCTCCCAAATACCTTTATCCATTGTTTCGACAGACGAGATTCATCATCGATCATCTCGTCACCTTGAATCGAATTCGAACTAGACGAGACGGTTGGGATTGACCCCCTCCCGTTCACCGCTCGCTCGGAAGAAGAAGACAACAAGACCGATGAGGAGTGCCGGAATCGGCGGCAACAATAGTGCCAGCCACTTCACTCGCGATTCCTGCTCACGACGCTCCTTCGCTGTCTCTTCCTTCAGCGTTTTGATGCGATCGTTCAGTTCACGCTCGATCTTTTCCTTCTGCTGATTGAATTGATTCTGCCAGTAAGACTGAGCGAGGTTCTTCTTCTGCTCTCGCAGGTGAGGAGGAACGGACGTGTCCTTGTCGATCTTTTCGACTTCATCGGCCAGTTTCTTTTGGGCGTCGGCGATCGCCTTCTCCGCCTCTGTCTGAGCTTCCTCGATCTTGGACTGTTGATAGTCCTCTGATCCTTCGATCTGTTTCTCAATCGCCTCAAGCGTTCGACGTTTGGCTCGTTTCTTTCGAAGCGCGACGAACCCTTCGTCTCCCGCCAGTGCGTCAACACAATTCAAGATAAACGGAACGTTGTCAAACTTGAGAGTCTCATCCGTCGCCTGTTGCCGGATGGCGAACATTTGATCGGAGATAAGATCCAGATCCGCGATGAAGATGACGTTGATATCCTTCGCTTCCTCCGTCGCGGCCGGTGGGGCTTTCTCGGGCGCTGCCGTATCATCGCCTCCACCACTCTTCTTGCCCGATGCCGGGCTGTCCGGAGTTGCCGGGATCATGCCGGTCAACTTCCCCTTGATCTGAGCAGCCAGCACGTATTGCCGACCGGTCCGTGCTCGCGGCGGACGCTCATTCAACGTCACACCGAGAAATTCCTCGTTCAGAACTTTGTTCCAAGGAGTTGTTCCCGTTTGCTTACCCGTCGTGAGGAGAGGCTCGAATGTCGGTCCATCCCCCCCCAGCGGTTGGAGGGAGCCGGGATACATGGTTAAGAGCATCTGCATTCCGGACACGATCACGTTGTCCGGATTGAAAGCGGCGGCATTTCCACTTCCCGGTCCGATGAATGCATACTCCGGAGGAAGATCCGGAAGCATGGGGAGAGGATTCCATTGCTGCCAGATGATGTTCGCAGCATCAAACCGGAGATTGAGCAGTCGGGTCAAGCGAGCAAGTTCTCCCTTCGGCATCGGAGGTTGCTGCGGCATTCCCATCATCGGTGGTTGCTTCGGATCCCGAGGACGAAGAGCGGCAAGTCGATAGTTCACAAGAGGCAGAGGATCGTCCAAAATCAGCGCCGGTCGACCCGCTCGAATGTATTCGATCAATCCATCAAGCTGTGGATCGCTGAGGGAAGATGCCATCGGCACGATGAGCACCTTGATATCGGCAGGCACGGGGGTATCGGGAGAAACTCGCACCACATCATACTGTTGCTTGAGTTCGGTGATGATCATCCAGTCCTGGCCGGGCTGCATCATCTGGAAATTAAATTCGCCAAAGAGATTCGCATCGGTCGTCAACACGCCGATCTTGACTCGGCTGACCTGCGACACGCTCCGAATCGTGCGAGTGAGTTCGTATTCGACGGGAATGCTTGGATAGAAGAAAGGAATGACCTTTTCATTCGATCCGCATCGAACGCCGACACCCATGTAAATCTGCTCGACTGATTGCCGACTATCCTCACGAACAGGGACTGGCTGCGCCTTGATGTTGTAGACAGCCTCCGCATCGCGAGCGGCTTGCGTGAAGGGTTCTGTGTTGACAATGTCAACAATCACGCGATCACCACCAATTGCGGCGATTCGCTCCAAGGCATCGACAAGATCGCGACGATGTCGCTCATAACCTCGGGGCGGATTTGGGCTGATGTAGGCCTCAATGACGACCGGACGCTTCGGATCGATCTGCTGCACAATCTTGTTCGTGTCTTCGGAAAGCTGGTGCAGATTCTCTTCTGTAAAGTCGAGGAAGTATTGCTGCGCGGATCTCATGGACAGGATGACGATTCCGATCACGATCACCGCAAGCGATGCGGCACGGACCAGATAGTTCAGCCAATGCCCCGCGGCATCCGCTCCTCCCTCCCAGTGACGTCGGCTAAGGAGAACGACGTTGAGATAGAGCATGACCGCCGTGATGCCGACGAAGTAAAGGATGCCGTGCACGAGGACAAGACCTCGACTGAAGGGCTCGAATTGATTGACGATCCCAGCTTGATCGAGGAAATACCGAACGTCGTAAACGCCGGTGAATGCAGCTCCAATGTTGTACAGGCTCACGAGAGCAAGGCAGAACAACACGCCGATGATGAACGCGATCGTCGTGTTGCTCGTCAAGAGCGAGGCCACCATCCCCGTCGCGATAAGAGCGGCGCCGATGAGCCAATATCCAAGGAATGTCGCCGCCAAAAGACCGCCATCCGGTTCACCGAGCGAACTCAGCACGAAATACTGCAGACCGAGGAAGGCCAACGCGACCGAGTAAATGGCCAGAGCGGCGAGATACTTGCCGAAAACGATCTGCACGTCCGTGCCCGGCAGGGTGAGGAGCAATTCCTCGGTTCCATTCTTCCGCTCTTCTGCCCAGGTTGACATCGTGATCGCGGGAATAAAGAGAACGAGCAGATAAGGGAAATAGGCGCTCAATTGCGACAGGTCGCACATGTTCGCGGCGAAGAAACGATCTTCGAATGAAAAGGCAAAGTACGATCCGATCGCAGTGAATGCGGTGATGAAGAGATAGCCGATCGGATTGGTGAAATAGCTGATCGTATTTCGCTTGAAGACCGCATAGGTAAGGGGCGGCATGAGGAATCGGAGCAAGTACCACACGGCGACGCATACGATGCCGAGCGTGCCGTAGATCAAGAGAAAATCGAATGCCATCTTTCCGAAGGAACCAACGGATTCCATATGTTCTAGTCTCCTCGATGATGCTTGCCGTCAGTGGTCCGTGTTCAGTTCATCTCGCCAACTGATCGAGCTTCGTTGCAAGCACTCCGATCTTCACACTCTTGTTCTCTGATCGAGCCCTTCTCGCGTATGACTCGAGGCCATCCACTCGCCGAACGATGGCGGGATGAGCTGATCGTTTGTTAGACCGCTGCCGTCAACTGAGCAAAACGACGATCGAGATCGCCTCCCTTTTGGAACTCAGCAACAGGCCCATCGAACACGACACGTCCGTCAAAAATGAAAATCACACGATCGGCGACCGCTTCGACCTCTTGCAAAATGTGGGTCGAGAGAAGGATCGTCTTCGACTTGCCGAGACTTCGAATCGTCTGACGGACTTCGCGAATTTGATTTGGATCGAGGCCGCTGGTCGGCTCATCCATAATCAGCACGTCTGGCTCATGAAGAAGAACCTGAGCCATCCCGACACGTTGACGAAAACCCTTCGACAACTTTCCGATTGGCTTTCCGACGACTGTGCTGAGAGCACACTGCTTGATGACAGTGTTCACTCGCTCTTCCAGTCGCGCCGACGACATCCCCCGGGCTTGCCCCATGAAATGAAGAAGCTGACGAGGAGTCATGTCGAGATAAAGCGGTCCGTTTTCTGGGAGGTAGCCGAGCTTATTCGCGATCTTGCTACGCTCCTCGGCGACGTTGTTCCCCATGATGTA
>JAIEPU010000233.1 GCA_019748235.1 bacterium | reverse complement strand
GGATAATTGTGGTTGAGCATTTCGATGAGTCGCGTTGCCGATAACCGAGCACGAGGCCTCAGAACACCCGCGAGCTGAATAGGATCCATCGTCAAAATCTTGTTGAGCGCGTCATTGATTGCCTGATCGTCTAGCAACATTCGGATCGATGCGGCAGCGCTCGCCTTACGGGCCATCGCTTCGTTGATGGCGGCGACACTAAAGTTCTCGCCAAGGTACGCCTCTCTCGCCTTGGGATCGTTGACGATGTCGAGCGGCGTTCCGTGTGACAGCATTTTTCCGTCGGCGATCAAATAGCTCCGATCGGTGATGCGGAGCGTTTCAGCGACGTGATGATCGGTGATAAGAACGCTGATGCCCGAAAATTTCAGCTTCTCAATGATCTCTTGAATGTCGCCGACCGTCTTGGGGTCAATCCCGGTGAATGGTTCATCAAGCATGATGAGCATTGGTTCGGAAACGAGGCATCGCGCGATCTCAAGTCGTCTCCGTTCACCGCCCGACAGATTGCCGGCCACGCTTTTACGAAGTCGCGTGAGTCCGAATTGCTCGAGGAGTTCATCGACGCGCGCCTGTTGCTGGGCTTTGCTCGCACGATACGGCTGGCCGCGCCTTGTGGTCATGAGTTCGAGAATGGCCCAAAGGTTCTGTTCGACGGTAAGTCGGCGGAAAACGCTGGAGTCTTGGGCGAGATAACCGAGGCCAAGTCTGGCTCGTTGGAACATCGGCAGGTGAGTGATTTCGCGCTTGTTGAAGACGACGCGACCCGCTTTGGGAGAAATCATGCCGACGACCATGCGGAAGGTCGTGGTCTTTCCCGCACCGTTCGGGCCGAGAAGTCCTACGATTTCGCCGGAGTCAACCTCCAAGTCGACTCCATTGACGACGGTTCGACTTCCATACTGCTTGCGTAGGCCGCGGACTTCGAGAAGTGCCATTCGGCTCGACTCCCTTTATTCAAATCTGCAGCCTGGCGACTCGTCTTAACTAGAACAGCGGATCTGCTGTCTGAACCGCTTGGTCCTCATCGCGGTTCCATCGGTCCAAAGTGATCGAAATCACCTGAACCGAGATTCCACACCACCCGTCCCAGAACCAGCTTTTCAGGGAGTACGTGACCCTGACGCCAATGTCGGCTGTCGTTACTGTCGGCGCTGTTGTCACCGAGGACGAAATACTCGTTCTGGCCGAGTTTCCATTCCGCGGCCCATTGATTCTCTTCGCCACTTGAAATCAGTGGATCAACAGGTGCGTGTGTCGGCCCGCTCGGCCGATCAATGGCGCGCGATGAACGCCTATAGTAGATGTCTCGCCTAAGTACAAGATCAGTTATCCTCGTCCCCTTCCCGTTAACACAAATCTCAACGGGGGAAGAGGATCCATCGAACGTGCTGGGTTGATCCAATGATGATTCATAAGGGACGGCCGCGAGTAATTGTTCATCATTCCAAAGGTACAGCGATTGATCCACATGCGCGAATCGAAGCTTTGCCTCTTTTACCCTAATTGCCGAGGCCATGCTCCAAAGGGTTTCTTCACTTCGAAGGAGATCCATTCTTTGTTGATCGAGATTCCATCGAAGTGTTGCGGTACCCCGTTTCGAATGAAGGTAAACCGTCACTTCATGACACTCCTTCGAGGGAGCTAGCTTGAAGTCAAGAATGAGATCGTCCACTTGATTGGCGAAGCGGGCGGGAAAGACGTTTCGAGAGGAAGCGGCGACAAGCTCTGACGAGTCGATTGGTTCGACCATCGGCACGTCGGTGATCCGATATTGGTAAGCGAGGGATACGGTCCCCTCGGCCGCCGCCTCATAACCTCGATCGACATACCGCCACCCCTCGCGCTCGATGCTTTTCCAGTGAGCTGGTTTTTCGAGGCCACGATATCGATCGTCATAAACCGGCTGTGACATCGCCAAGACAAGTTTTGGTGGCTTCCGGCAGATTTGAAACGAAGACTCTCGTTCCGAATGAGTTTCGATTTCGCCTCCGACGATCCTGATGGTTTCTCCAGGCAAGCCGATCAGCCTTTTCACGTAGGGAACGCTCGCTTCGTCGGGGCTCTTGAAGACGACGACGTCGAATCGCCTCAGCATTTCGGGTGGCATTTTGGAAACGACGACACGATCACCGCCTGTGGGAGAGCCATTCGGAATTGGAATGAATGTCTGACAGTTTCGGCAAAACGCCTGACCGTTCGATTCGCGAGGTTGTGGAACGGGATGAGTGACTTTATAGCCGCAGTGGGGACAAGAGGCCGTTTGATGATGACCGAGGAGAGTCGGCTCCATGGAAGATGTGGGAACTTCGAACGGCTCGGCCACGAACATGCGAAAGAGAAAGATGAGACTCACGGCAAGCAACAGGAAATCCGCCACCGCGCGTACTGGTGAAGCGAGATCGGAATCCACTTTATGCCTGACGTCGTTCACGCGCGGACATCCTTGTCCCGTGAGAGGTCGTCTCATGCGACCTCAGCCATTCTGAGAGCCTGCATCATGCAATCTCAGCCACTAGCGGAGCAATGTCACTCGACAAATTTCCATTCGAGCACAGGCCAGCTTCCTTCGAATCGAACAACAGGCCAATAGCGAACGACGGCCCGGCCCAGAAGAAGACCCCGATCGACGTGTTGCACCTTGTCCCAATCACGTGCATCGGCGCTATGCGTACTGTTATCACCCAAAACGAAGAATTGATCCGCTTTGGTTTGGAAGGTTCGCATCTTGCCGGAAAGGAGATAGTTCCGATGGCTGTCGATCTCTTGTGGAGTATTTACTGAAGCGAAGCGGCTCAGATCGACGTCTCCCCGTATGTTTCGACCACCTTTTGTGTAATAAATGTCGCGATAGAGCTTGATGCCGGAATACTTGGCAGCGAGATCCTTCGTCCCCATGCGGACGGGATTGAGATCGGATGCAAAAGGACCACGTTCGTCGCGTGTCGGCGATGGAACGTCGATTCCATTTTCGAAAATCGAGCTTCCATTGATCCAGAGGAACAAGCGGTCGTCGAAATCAGAGAACCGAACACGATAACGGCTTCCAAGGGCGAGCGAGGCAGCCTTGGCGGCGACCTCTTTGGGGCCGTCATAAAGCTTGACTTGTTGTGATTTCACGTCGAGTTCCGCGCGATAGGTTTTTCGACCCTTGTTGAGCTCGATAACCGCAGCACCTTCCCCCTTCGTCAACTCCACAGTTGTTTCGATCATCAGATCCCCGACCCAATTCTCACCGAGCGCCGCCGAACCTTCGTGATGAAAGTTGTCGGTGTTGTACGCCTCGAAGTCGCTGATCAATGACGGTGTCGGATTGTCTTTGCTCACTTGGCTTCTCGGCCGAAGAATATGGTGGTACTCAATAAACCCACTCTTCGGTTCTTCGAGCGAGAAACTCTTATTGTCGGCAGAGGGCTTGAAAGGGCTATCCGCGGCCGGTGCCCACCGAGAGGGAAAACCTTCCGCCACGAGGTCCTTCGGTTGTTTGTCGTTGTCCCAAACTAGGCGACGGGTCGCGATCACCGCTCGTTCTGGCTTCCGCAGGACGGTGAACTCTTTCTCTCCTTTTCCGTTGTCCTTGATGAAGACATCGCCGAACTCGATGCCGATCGATTGATTCGGTCTGCCGACGACCCGCTTGATGTAATTCGTCCGAGCGCTTCGAACTTGGCCATTGGGATCGTAGCGAACGCCGTCTGGAAACTTGAAGACAGCCACATCCCAAGGCTTGGGCCCGTCGTTACGCTGATATTCGAGCTTGTCCACGAGGACACGATCACCCGAACTAAAGCCCCCTCGATTGAATTCGAGCGGATGTTGGCAGTTTTGACAAAGCCCCTCGACGACGACCCGCCCATCTTCCGCTTCGTCCCGAGCATTGACGAAGCTTACTTGGCCACATTCCGGGCAGATACCCACCTTATTCGCTCCCATTAAGGTGGGAGCCATCGAACCGGACGGAATCACGTAAGCTTCCGCGCCGAATTGGCGAAGAAAGCAAACGAGGACGAGTACGAAGATGACCATCTCGAAGTATTCGCGGCGAACGCGAGGGTCATCGATGATGTGGATCAAATCGCCAAGCTTCGGTTCCCCTCGATCGACGGACCCTGTGGACTTCCCGACGGCGTTATCATTTTTCTTTTTAATCGTCGTGCTCAAGAGTTACTCCCGAAGGTACGTCCATCAGTCCCATCATTCGATGATTTCAGCATTGATGAAAGGCGGTCTCTGTGGAAATCATTGCCGCCGATTCGTCCTAGTATTCTGCGATCTGGAAATCCCGATCGCACTAATGTATTCGCCGCATCCGCCCGAAATCGGGTATGGAAAGCCTGAGAGATCGCCCGAAAATGCTCCCGCGCCAAGTCCAGGTCGGCAGGTGCACAAAGGCTGGCTTCCCTACCAAGAGCCGAGCAGGAACCGTTGTGATTTCCCAAGAGCGGCTGTCATTGGAGACCGGACTATTGTCTCCCAACATGAAATACGCGTCACTGGCTAGTTCGTAGCGTTCCCCCTGCGATCCTTTTCCCCGCTGCATCGAAGATCTTGGCATGGGTCGGTAGTGGACGTCTCGCTCTATTCGAAATCGATCGATGGATCCTCGGAAGTCTTGTGCTGTCAATCGGATAGGTCGCGTCGTGGGAGGTAGAGGGGTCGCAGGAAGGTCCATGTCGATGTCGGGCCAGATTGGCTCGCCATCGATTCGGACTCCCAAACGCCGATCCCAATACGCCAAGACGACCTCCTTTTCGCCGTTCCAGACCGGTGTCGGGGCGACCTTGAGCTGGCGACCATTCTCCCAAAGCTCGGCTCTCCCCCGCGCGGGATACAGCTTCAGTTCAAATTCCTGAGCAGCATTCAGTCGATAGGTGACGCCGATGTAACCGTTGCCGCCGTCGTGATGCACGCGAAATCGAATGATCAAATCGTGAACAGAAGGACCCTCTGGTCCAAGGTAGGCGGCGTTGTAACTATTTTCGTCTGTGATCGAGTGTTCGTGACCCGCCTCATCGACATGGCGATATTCGATCACCTCGGGTCCGCCTCGCGCGGGGAGGGACTCGACTCGCAGTTTGTCCCCCTCGAGAATCCAACTTGTCCCGGTTCGCTCGGGAATGAGTCTCGGCTCGGCGTCTTTTGATCGACTGGCAATGGCTTGGTCATAGACGAGAAGCGACATCCGCGCGAGTTCGTCAAAAGTTTTTCGAGCGATGTGGCCGTTGATCAAAATGTCGCCGTCATCAATCTGGATTGTTTCGCCGGGGAGGCCGATGGCTCGTTTGACATAGGCTTGTCCCGCGTCATTTGGATTTCGAAAGACAACGGTTTCCCAGCGATTGGGTTTTCGAAACTCGTACAGGCCCTTGAGAACAAGTAACCGGTCACCCGCTTCGATCGTGGAATGTTCGAGCGGCACATGCTCACGACAGATGGGACACGCAACACCAGGGGGAGTCCAGTCTCCTTGATCCCGTCCGATTTCGAAGTGGTACCCGCACGAGGGGCAGATCGCTTCGACATGAAAGCCGAGCAGACCGGGGGCCATCGAGCCACTCGGGACGAAGTAGCCCTCGGCAATGAATCCTTTGAACGCGGTGGCAGCAATCAAAAGAACAAGGACGAAATCGATACTGGCTCGCAAGCTGGCGGCGGCGGTCGGCGGCGCCAAATCATCAGGCTCGGGCGGAATGACTTGCTCAGGTTCCGTCGATGGATTGGGCTCGGTCACTTCGTCCGTGACGAGACTCATTCCTCATCCACCGATAGGATGGCCAGGAACGCCTTCTGTGGAATCTCCACCTGGCCGAACTGCTTCATCCGCTTCTTGCCTTCTTTCTGCTTCTCGAGCAGCTTTCGCTTACGCGTGATATCGCCGCCGTAGCACTTCGCCGTCACGTTCTTTCGCATGGCGGGAATCGTTTCGCGCGCGACGATCTTCCCACCAATTGCGGCTTGAAGCGCGACGGGGAACATGTGCCGGCTGATTTCCTTCTTGAGCTTCGCGACCAGCTTGCGACCGCGCGTCATCGCGAATTCGCGTGGTGCAATCGTTGAGAGGGCATCGACCTTGTCCCCCGCGACCAGAACGTCGAGCTTGACGAGATCTCCCTCGCGATAGCCAATGATCTCGAAATCCATCGTGCCGTAGCCGCGCGTGAGCGACTTGAGCTTGTCGTAGACATCGATGATGACTTCCGCGAGCGGCATTTCATAGACGAGGATCGTGCGATCCTTGCTCAGGTATTCGGTGCGGATGTAAGTGCCGCGTCGATCCTGGCAAAGCTTCATCACGCCGCCGATCGATTCCGTCGGGATGATGAAGCTGACTTTTGCGATGGGTTCACGCCAGAAGTCGATTGTCGAGGGGTCAGGGACTTTGTCCGGACTGTTGATGGTAATCGTCTCGCGGTTTTGCAGGACGACTTCATATTTGACGCTGGGCGCGGTTTGAACGATATCGACGTCTTGCTCGCGCTCGAGACGTTGTCCGATGATTTCCATGTGCAATAGGCCGAGGAATCCACACAAGAATCCGAAGCCGAGACCTTCATTCGAGTCAGGTTCGTAGGTGAAGCTCGAATCATTCAGGCTCAGTTTTTCGAGTGCCTGGCGTAGATTTTCGAACTCGGCATTGTCGGTCGGGAATATGCCGCAGTAGACCATCGGCTTGGGTTCTTTGTAGCCCGGCAGCGGCTCTTGCGCGGGATCGGCGGCAAGCGTGATTGTGTCGCCGATATGAACGTCCTTGAGTTCCTTAATATTCGAGATCAAGTATCCGACTTGGCCGGCCGAGAGTTCGCCGCACGATTTACGGGTGGGGCGAAATTGGCCGATCTCGAGCGTTTCGTACATCCGCCCGCTGCGCAGCATCTTGATTCTGTCGTTATTCCGAATCGTTCCATCAAAGATTCGGAAGTAGATAATGACGCCGCGATACTCATCGACATGGCTATCGAAGATGAGCGCGCGAAGTTGGCCATCGGGATTGCCTGGAGGAGATGGTATTTTCTCAATGATGGCGCGAAGGATCTGATCGACGCCGTCTCCTGTCTTTCCACTTGCGGAGAGGATTTCGTCTTCCGTGAATCCGAACGTATTCGAGACTTCCTCACGCACGGTTTCGACGCGGGAAGCGGGCATGTCGATCTTGTTGAGCACAGGGATCATCGTCAGATCCCCTTCCATCGCGAGATAGGCATTAGCGACGGTTTGTGCTTGAACGCCTTGCGTGGAATCGACGAGGAGGAGCGCCCCTTCGCACGCGGCTAAGCTTCGTGAGACTTCATAATTGAAGTCAACGTGGCCGGGCGTATCGATCAAGTTGAGCTCATACTCGTTGCCATCGAGATTGAAACTGATGGCGACCGCGCGCGCTTTGATCGTGATTCCGCGTTCGCGCTCGAGATCCATATCGTCGAGCACTTGCGATCGAAATTCACGCTGAGTAATCGCGCCGGTTTTGAGCAGGATCTGATCCGCCAGGGTGCTCTTGCCGTGATCGATATGCGCTATGATCGAGAAGTTCCGAATTTGCTCCGTGCGCATCCAGCCGCTCCAATAAATCCTGCGTCCGTTCCCAGCTTCGCGTATGTGATCGTCGTTTCCGCGGCAGGGACGGGCAGGGCATTCTCTTTCACGTACTTCCGGATCTTGTTCAGGAAACTTTCGCCGGCCGCGATCATTCCTCCACTGAACACGACAATGTTCGGATCGATCACATGCATCAAGTTGACCGCGCCAATCGCAAGGTAGAACGCGGTCTCATCGACGATTCGAGAGCCGAGGGGATCGCCTGCCGCTCCAGCATCGAAGATCGCTTTGGCCGTCAGGGGCTCGCCTGAATCGCGAATCTTCGAAAGAGTCGATTTCTCTCCCGAAGCGAGGGCTTCTTCCGTTCGCTCGACGACGGCTTTCGCACTGGCGTAAGCTTCGAGCGAGCCGTAAAGTCCCGTGGCATTGTATCGCGGGTGGTCGAGGGCAATCCGAATATGCCCCGCCTCGGCCCCGTGGCTGTGCTCCCCTTCGAGCACATGTCCATGAATCACTACGCCGCAACCGATCCCCGTTCCTAACGTGAACTGGACCAGACTGTTGACATCGCGACCGACACCCGCCCAATATTCACCGAACGCGGCGGCATTTGCATCGTTTTGCAAGACCGCAGGGAGACCCAGCGCCTCGCCCACCTTAGCGGCGAGCGGCAAATTGAGCCAGCCCGGCAGGTTATGAGGATTGATGATGATCTGTTTCTTCAAGTCCATGGGGCCGGGAGAGCCGACGCCGACCGCTTTAATCTCTTTCAGGGTCAAACCGGCCGACTTAACAGCCTCATGGGCGGCTTGGCAAATTCGGCGAACACCCTCTTCGGGACCTTTGTCCGCGTGGGTAGGGACGTCGGCACGGCTGAGCGGCTTCCCATGATCGTCGACGACCCCCGCCTTAATGTTGGTCCCACCAAGATCGATTCCCAGGTAAAATGGCGGGTTTTTCCCGTCAGCCATGCGGCTCAGTCCCTTACGGCGAGTGAGGTCCAATTGTTCCGGGGGCCGTGCGAGACCCTTTCCGATGGGCTGATTTTAGGGAATAGGACCGGCTCGGGAATGGGCTGTCGCCCCATAGATGCTAAAGAACGAAAAAAGAGATCCGGAAATAGGTTACGACAGTTCCGGCAGTGAAAATATCATCGGTCACCGGCTCTTGGCCAACTCCCGAATGAGATCGTCGAGCAGGGTGAGAGACTCAAGATCGGTCATCGAGTGCGCTTCGCCGACCTCAATCAATTTGATATCCGAGTTCCCCGCCTGGTCGAGAAGTTCGTGACTGTGAGCGATCGGGATGAGCGAGTCCGCCGGTGCGTGAAGGATTCGAAGGACGGGTGGAATACGCACCGGGACATCGAAAAAACGCCAGGCGGGAGCCAGGACGATGACCGGAACGAATTGAATGTCCATTGCCAGGGCAACGGCCCCCCCTCGGCTCGAACCCACGACCACGTCCGGCCGGGAGACTTCGAGTTCTTTTTGGGCAATCTCCACAGACAACGGGAAGTCATCACGCGGAAGGGCCGGATTGATCACCTCATGTCCTTGCTCTGAAAGGTACGTCGGTTTGATCCCGCCAGGCTTAGCGTCGAGGCCATGAAGAAAGAGAACCCGTGCCATCCATCCCTCCGCGCGTTGGTGTTGTTCCTTCGTCGTACCAAACGATCGAGCAACGGGCGAGGGAGGGGGGAAAGAAGCGGGATGATCAGAGTCGCCGGGAGGGCGCACGGAGCGTTGCCAGGGAATTCATTCCCAGTGGCAATTGGCTCACCAACCCTTTCCTTTTTGTCTTCCCGTCCTGAGGACACGCGAGAAGTCATTGGACGATGCCGTTTACATTTCGGTTGGTTCGATACCAGGATTGATTGATTCATGCGTTTAACCCTTTGGGAATGCCTTCGTCCGCCCTCCGGGCGAGAAGAGGAAAAAGTGGCGGGTGATAGCGGATCCAGGGGATAAATCCACCTGGCAACGCTCCGTGCGCCCTCCGGGCGAACACGGATAGTTTTGTGACTGGGTCGAGTTCCCGTAGGCTGGGTCATCTTCGACCCGCTCTTCGATTGACATCAAGCAGACAATCTGGGGCAAGACGAACCAGCCCACAAAAATCGATTGATGGGGGATACCGAAGACTGAAACAGCCGGTACTGGCGACTCGTAAATCTAGATGTTCATGGTAAACAAAGTCGTCAGATGCTACTCTCAAAGCGTCGCTGACGCATAAGAGCCAATTATCGGTAGTTGGCGAAACGCGAACATCAGTCGGAGTTCTTTCTGACCGCCACCAGGGGGAACGAACATGGCAATCCTTTACACCGTGTCGATTAGTGTGACCCGCAATCATGACGGGTCCGACTATCACGTCGATTGGTTGACCGTCCAACTCGTTGACGGCGATGCTGAATTTGACCGCTGGTCATTGCTGAAAGATACCGCTCGCGCTTCCGTTTGGCCTCAAGTGGGCGAGTGGTCCCGCTCGCCGGTCGCGGGGACGGTCGATCTGTTCTCTAATGACTTTCATGATCATTTAGCACGCCTCGAATCCGAGAAATGGCCCTGGCGACGATTGGATCAGGGGAATATCGAATTCCCCCGTCGCGAAGGTGGATCGAGCAGGGGCTTTTATCGGGTACTTTCGGTCGAGTGATCGATCGGACGTACACTACGATACCAGGTTTCTCGTCGCCTCGCGCCGCATCACCCGATCTGTATGAAAGTTCGGATGGGATCGACTCGACCATGGCGATGCATGGACCTGTCGTATGCTGGGTCGTCTCGACCCAGCTCTTCGTTTCCCTTCCAGCTATCATGCTGGGTCGGGACGACCCAGCTTATAAGGCTCTTCAGTAGTCTTCACTTAAGCAGGCTTCAACGTGTTGCCAGCGATCACGCGAGGGCGAACTCGAGGTCGTCCGTCGAGGAACCAACGGACTCGACTCAGCCTAGACGACTTGCCATTCCTTCTTCAATCCGTCTCGTGCGATCAGGTCGCTCACGATTTGTTCGAGAAAGCTCCTATCCATTCGATGCACAAATAGGTCCGGTGGCTCTAAATAAGAACCATTCAGGCATTCGCCCGATTCAACACATTCATTCACGGCTCGATCAATTGCCTTGTAGGTCCAAACGTTGAGGGCATACTTACATCCGTCCTGCAAGGTTATCTGCATATTGAATATCTCGGCTTCCGGGTCATCGCCTGGCTGTGGCAACCAATGCTCGAATTCTAGCCAAAGGTCGAATTTTTCACGTCCGATACCCATGCCTACTCCCCGATGATCTTTACCAGTACGCGTTTTGGGCGGCGGCCATCGAACTCGCCGTAGAAGATCTGTTCCCAAGGGCCGAAGTCGAGCCGGCCTTTGGTGATGGCGACGACGACTTCGCGCCCCATCACCTGGCGCTTCATATGAGCGTCAGCGTTGTCCTCACCGGTCCGGTTATGGGCATAGATAGCGGGAGAGGCGTCGAAGGGTGCGAGTTTTTCGAGCCACTTCTTATAGTCCGCGTGCAGGCCCGGTTCGTCGTCATTGATGAAAACGCTCGCGGTGATGTGCATGGCATTCACAAGACAAAGGCCCTCCTGCACGCCGCTTTCCTGTAGGCATCGCTCGACTTCCGTGGTGATATTCTGAAAGGCCATCCTGTCGGGAAGTTGAAAAGTCAGGTGTTTGGTGAACGATTTCATCAGGAGATCCTCGGCCTGTCCGGTGTTACGTCCGTAAACCTATTCCCGGGCAGAGGCGGACTTTTCGGAGTCTTCTTGCCCCGTCGACGGCTTCATGGTGAAGTCATTCGACCGGAGCAATCGCCGGTCGCCGCTTCACGTCCTTATCGTAATGGGAATAGATCTCATGGCTCGCGCAACTTTCGACCTGCCTTCCAATAGTCCCCAGTTCTTCGCCTATTTGGGAGGAACGGAATTTCGGGTGGTGAAGTTCATCGCGGACGAGGGGATCAATACTCCGGGCGTCCTGAATTTGAGCGTGATCGGTTTTGATGCGTCGCTCAATCTGAAGAATATGCTGGGGCAGAAATCCTACCTGGAGATCAAGTACGGCACGGAGGACGATACCAAGAGCCGAAAATACCACGGCGTGATTCGTCACATCGAGTTGTCGGGAACCGATTCGAAAGCCGCCTATTTTGATGTCATCATCGTTCCGGAACTTTGGACGCTCAGCCTTTCCCATCGCAGTTGCATCCATGCCACCGATACCTCGCAAAACATGACGGTACGGACGGTCATCGAGCGAATCCTGAACAACGCCGGGCTCGCGGGAAGATTTCGGTTCGACTTGAATCGCTCGTACGACCCTTATTCGTTTCTGATCCAGTACCAACAGACCGACCTCGAGTTCATCCAATATCTCTGTGAACGAGAGGGAATCTGCTACGTCGTCAATCAGAAAGAGAGCGAAGAGGAATATGTCTTCACCGATCACTCCAGTGATCTTCCGGATGCTCCGGGGTACAACGAGGTGATCGTTCGCCGATCGTCCGGCGCGTTGATGGATGATCTCGAAGCAATCGAACACATGACGTGCCGCCATCAACTGACGTATGGCAAGACTCAGTTTCGCGAATACGACTTCAAGAATGCCAATCGCCGAATTCATGAGACGGTTAACAGCAGCAAAGCGGCGAAGACCCAGTACGAATACTACGAAGATTCCCCCGGATTCTCCGATCAGGTAGGCCTTTCGCAGCAACTCAAGCGGCGTGCGCAGAATCTTAACGATGCATTCGACGCAACCATTGTCGAGGCGTCGGGCTTCGGTGATTATCGAGCTCTTTCGGCCGGCAAAATGTTCAATGCCGCCGAGGCCCATAGCCAATCGCTCAACCGGAAATGGCTTTGCACTGCGATCCACTACGAAGGTGAAGATAACTCGCATGTCGACGAAGAAGGGATGCAGATGGGGGGAGGGGGATCGCATTATCGAATGAACTTCACCGCGATCCCGAGTGACGTGACCTACCGTCCCGTACCATCAACTTCGGAACCCGTCATTCGTGGCGCACAGACCGCCATCGTTGTCGGTCCCGACGGAGAAGAAATCTACACCGATCAGTATGGCCGCGTGAAAGTTCAAATGCACTGGGACCGCGCGCCCAGTGAAGGCTCGACCAACGCCGGCTGGAATTATGACGAGAATGCGTCGTTCTGGTGCCGGGTGGCGCAGACGGCCGCGGGGAACGGTTGGGGTATCTTCTCTCTTCCGCGTATCGGCCAGGAAGTGTTGGTGGACTTTCTCGGTGGAAGTCCCAACCATCCCGTCGTTGTCGGCTCGCTGCATAACTCGATCCAAGCGCCGCCGTATTCATTGCCCGACAACAAAACCCGAACTGTGATCAAGACGAACTCGAGCGCCGGTGGCGAAGGATTCAACGAAATTCGAATCGAGGACAAAAAGGATAGCGAGCAGATCTTCATCCATTCCCAAAAGGACTTCGACCTCAGGGTGAAGAACGACTGGAAGGAGAATATCGAGGGAAACCAAGACATCACGATCGGTACCCAAGACGGTGGAGGAAACCTCAAGCTGCGCTACTACGGCGACGTGAAGTCCGAGATTAAGATGAACAAGGAAGAGCTGATCGACGAAAACTACAAGCTGAAGATCAAAGGGAATCACGATTTCAAAGTCGATGGGAATTCGAAGACCGGTATTACCGGCGACATGAGTTTGAAAGTTGGCGGCAATTTGACTCAATCCGTGACGGGGAATCTGAGTCTTTCGCTCACGGGCGATAGCAAGATCAGTGTGACGGGAAATAACCTCACTTCGACAACCGGCAAACACCATTTCAGCGGTCAAGAGGTAGTGATTCAAGGAATGACGGGAATCACGCTGATGGCGGGGGCGAGTTTCATCAAGCTCGACGCGTCAGGTATATCCTTGATGGGGCCGATGATCAAAGTCAATTCCGGTGGGGCGCCTGGTGTTGCTCAGCCGGCGGTCGCGATGCCCGCCAACGATCCCGCCGAGGCACAAGAGGTCGAACCCGCCGCCGCGGAAGTTGGAAGCTCTGGAACGAAGTCGACCGAGAATAGCAAGCCGCAATAACGCGAGCGGAAACCTTTAGGCGGGATGATCCGCAAGGACCTGATACAGCGGGAAGTGAAATTTACCAAGTTTCCCGCCGTAATTGCCAGCTTCGATTACGAGGATTCCTTCCCCGGCGGCCGCACGCGTCGCCTTCGCCATCGCGGAGGCAATATCGCTTTCCTCCGCTCCGTCGATCACGATCTCGTACGCACAGTTCGCATCGGGATGGAGTTCACTGGTGACGAGGCCGGCCAGAGAAGGGCAGTACGCTTGATTCGTCGACGCGCGGATCCCCTTATATTTTGATCCGACCTT
Source organism: bacterium (assembly GCA_019748235.1). Lineage (GTDB taxonomy): Bacteria > Planctomycetota > Planctomycetia > Kolteriales > Kolteriaceae > JAIEPU01. The sequence goes on along the minus strand of JAIEPU010000233.1, from coordinate 15,310 downwards.
GCTCCCGCTTCGGACGACTCCACCAGGGAAGGGAACGATGACGTTGGGATGGCCCGCGAGTGACTCAACCACTCGGCGAGCGGCGTTGAGAGCGACCTCGGGCGATACACACTGCATGATGATGTTTCCGCCGGCGATTCCCTTGGCGATCCCGGTCGTTTCCTCCACGAGGAACTCGCCATCCATCACCGGGATGCGCCAGAATCGTTTCTCTCCGACAAGCTTGCTTTTCTGGTAGCCATCGCCGAAGAAACGAAGGTATTTACCGAGCGGCACCCGTTCCTCCGCCGTGGGCATCCCGTCAAAGACGGCCGTGGTGGGACAGGTGAGGACGCATTGCCCAACGCGGCGGACGACAGATTCCCCCAGCGAGTCAGAGGAGAAACCGAACATGAGGATCGATGCGCCCGGTCTGCCGTCCACTGTCTGATCGGGACGAAGCCAGCGTTCCAGTCCTGCTTCCACATCGCAAGCGATCACGGAAGTAGCGCAGCCCGTCGCGGCGCGCACCGCCGACTCGAGCCAGTATTGGTCGTGCGCGGTGATGATCAGCCGGACGAAGCGCATGCGAAACGCTTCGGCAAAGCTCTCCTTGATTAGTGTCGGGCCGATATTCACGCGGTCTTGCCTCGTCCCCAGTTTCTGTTCGATCAGCGCTCTGGAACCAGAATTTCTCCCAGCCCCAATGACAACAGGTCCCCGTGATAGACACGATAAACGGGATTCAAGAATTGGTCTTCAATCGGGAATCCCTCGTTGATCAGATCCCGCATTAAGAGTCGCCCAAAGAGTGGCTCGATATCGCGACCTCGTTTAAACGTTGGAAGAATAGAAGGCTCTGCGCAACCGAGGAGGAATAGCGTTCCTCGCCTCATTCCCGCGCCGGGCCGCTCCGCACCATTACCAAAAACGAAGACTGTTCCGGCAATGGCATCCATCATCACGCCGTTTCCGCAATCGCCCCGAACGGCGATCGTTCCTCGTCTCATCTGACGGCCGACGTGATCTCCCGCTTTTCCATTGACCAGGATGACGCCTCCCTGCATGCCGACTTTTCGTCCCGGTTCAACTCCTCCTAAGTCGTCGCCGGTATCGCCTTCAATGCAAAGCCTACCTCCGCGCATGGAAAGCCCTGCACCTGGTCCTGTCGATCCCTGAATCGTGATCACGCCACCGGTCATCTTTCGGCCGGCGTAACGGCCCACGGGGCCGCGCGAAAGAATCGTTCCCTCGCTTAGTCCCTCTCCAATGGAATCGACTCGGCTGAGATCCCCTTCGAAGATCAGCGAGCCATCCGATGCATCACCTCCGACTCGAAAGAAATCTCCCAAAGGCACTAATTCGTTGCCGAGCCTGATAGTGCATTGCGAGACGGCATGTTCGCTCAATCCCATCAGAGCTGTCGGGGTCACGCCACTGAGATTCAGTCGGAGCGGAATCTCCGTCTTGAGGGTGAGTGTGATTGCCACGTCGGGTCATCCTTCCCGTTTCGTGAGCTTAGCTGATAGTTTCGCCAGTATTTCTTCATCGCTGGGATAGGACGATGACTCCACGGGTCGAAGAGGTAACGCGACTCCATCCGATCGAAAGATCGTTCCCGAGACGGATCGGCCGAATTCCGAGGAGCGAAAAGCAACCGTTGCCGATTCGCTCGTCGCCGTAGTTGACGGCGAGATCGAGATCGTCGGTACATAGCCGAGCCATTGCCAAACTTTTGGCTCAAGATCGGCCAGTGGATCGGTGTTGATCAGTAGGGCCGCATCCACCGATCGCTCTCGAAGTATTTCCTCGGTGGTTTCCTCATAGGGGGAGGATTGAGGATTCTCTGCTGTGAAGTCGACGGTTCCTGTGTGAGCCGTTTTCCACGCGACCACTTGCTCTGCGCCCGCGCTGTTTTCCCCTTCGCCCAGCGGTGAGTAGCAGAAACAGGTCACATTGTTGAGTTGGGTCACAAGTTCCAGGATCGCTCGAGTGACATGTTCGATGTCACTTAATCGATGGGCGGATGGATCGTGAAGAATGACACCGTATTTCGCTCGCTTCATCGTGGCGATGAGTTCGACGAGTGTATCGAGCGTTATCCCTGTGGTGCGCAAGACTTGATCCGCATCAAGTGGGATTTGCTTGAGCAGTGCGTTCAAAACAGTGGCTACTTCGAAGTCTCTATTCTTCGAGAACGTCACGACATAGTCGGCGATGGAAGAGGTCGAATTCTTTTCATCACCGAGTGCAATGAGCGTCCGATCGGCACGGCCATTGGGAACGAATCGGCCCGCGGGTTCAAGGCTGTATCGTTCGAAATGACGTGGATGCGTGCTGAGAGGATCGCTGTTCCAGACGATGACGATGTCAGCTCGGTTGCGAAGTTCACCCCACGTCGCGCTGACGGCTCCGACGGCCCGTGCGCCCTTCGAATGACGATTCTGAAAAGCGCTTGCGGTTCCAACGACAACCCCTTTTGCTGCCTGGGCGATCGTCACCGCGTGTTGTTGTGCCTCGACGGTGGTATGGGAAAGTCCGTCGATAAGCGGCCTCTTTGCAGTTCTGAGAATCGCCGCTGCTGTGTCAAGTCCCTCTTCGAGCGTCGCGGGCTTTCCCTGAATCGTGCAGATTGGCTCCTCTACCGGAGGAATCGCGGCCAGAAACCATTTAGAGCCTTTGGTGCAAGCTTTCTTAGTCGCCACCGCTTTGCTATCGTGTATCTGTAGGATGACGTCGTCACACAGGCAGCCGCAGCGCATGCAGATAACGTCAGCGATTTCCAGAGTCGTGCTCGGCTCGGTAGTGGGGTCGATGGCTGATTCCATTCCTCAGTCCTCTTTCATCGCAGCCGTCGCCGCCAAGCTACCATATCCTCATCCAGATTGCAGACGAACATTGCGTGATAAATGGTCGCGTCCCGCGCTGGCTCGATTGCGGAATGATCTCTGCGACTTCTCATCTTCCGCGACGTAGTACGTGATGCGCGGCCAAGTAACCTGGCGAACCCATTACGCCACCCCCTGGATGAACGCCCGATCCGCACAAATAAAGTCCATCGATCGGCGTCGAGTACTTGCTCAGCGAATGCGTTGGTCGAAGGAAAGCGAGTTGATCAAGCGTCATCTCACCGTGGAAGATATTCCCGCCAGTCATGCCGAATCTCTCTTCCAGATCAACCGGCGTGAGGACGAGGTAATCGTCGACGATGTCGTTCCAATTCGGGGCGTATTCGCTGATGACATTGAATGCACTCTTGACGAAATCGTCCTTGTGCTGCTTGGTCCAAGCCTGTCCATCGGCACGTGTGTAAGGCGCATATTGCACGAAGAGCGAGACAAAATGCTTTCCTGGTGGGGCAAGCGTTTCATCGACAACGCTCGGAATGCACATTTCAACGATAGGGCGCGTCGAAGGATAGCCGCGCCGGGCCTCCTCGAAGGCGACGTCGATCTCTTCCATCGTTTCTGTGAAGTGAATCGTCCCGCGATGCTGCGGACCAGCCGTGTCACCCGGCATGGCGCTGAAAGAGGGAAGGCCGTGCGTGGCGACGTTTATCTTGACGACACCGCTTCGGCAGCGAATTCCCTCAACGTCGCGAATGAATTTTTCGGAGAGGTACTTTGGATCAATCAGCTTTAGGAACGTTCTCCTGGGATCGAGATTGCTGAGCACCACGCGTGCCTTGAACTCGCGGCCATCGGCGAGGACGACTTTTTGCACGCGGTCCGCTTTGACATCGATTAATGAGACGTCCGCATTGGTAATAATCTTTCCCCCATGCTCGGTGACGAAGTCAGCGAGGCCGCGCGTGATCGTTCCCATCCCTCCACGAATGTAGCCCCAGACGCCCCGCTGACCATCCGCTTGGCCCATGACGTGATGGAAGAGAACATACGCCGTTCCAGGCGTTCGTGGTCCCGCCCAGGCGCCGATGACTCCATCGGTCGCAAGCCGCGCCTTAAGCGGCTCCGATTCGAACCAACGTTCAATGTAGTCCGCCGCGCTCATCGAGAAGAGGCGGACAATGGATTCGACTTCACTTCGAAATCGCATGCCCGTTCGAAGGAGTCGCCACAGATCGCCAAGTTTATTGGAAGTCGGATCTGGAGCAGGCTCCATGAGCATCGGCTCCATGATCGTTGCAATTCGTTCTAGTTCTGCTTCGTACTCTCCGTAACGCTCCGCATCTTGCCGTGAGAACTTAGCGATCTCATCGTATGTCTTCTTTTGATCAGCCCAGAACATCTGGTGCCGACCGTCACGGAGTGGCGAAAACGAAGAGGGATTGCGAACGAGGAGTTCATACCCGCGCCGCTTGAGGTCGAAGTCCTCGATGATTTCAGGTCGGAGTAGACTATTCACGTAAGCCGCGGTCGAGACTTTGTAGCCGGGAAAGATTTCTTCGGTGACACAGGCGCCACCGACGACATCTCGTCGTTCGAGCACGAGCACCTTCCAGCCGGCGCGGACCAGATAGCCGGCGCTGATGAGTCCGTTGTGGCCGGCACCGATCACGATGGCATCAAACGTATCCGCAGGCATCGACTTCGCCTCTTTGTGTTGCCTTTGTTTCCGAGAATTGCGGGGTCAGTTCAAGAAACAGCCGAAAGGACGCTTCTTCCGTGGAACGATGCGTCCAACAAAAGACCCGCGGCAAATGTAGCTTACCGCGGGTCCGATCGTTTTATCGACTTGAGAGACTAAAGGAGCGTCTGAATCCAATTCGGAGGCGTTTCCGTTAGATCCTGGCCCTTTATTCAAGCATGGACTGGTTGGTGCCGGCCATTCGCTCCCTGTTTTTCCACGACCTGCTGCTGCACGTTCGGAGGGACCGGGGCGTAATGGCTGATCTCCATACTGAAGAATCCTTGACCCCCGGTCATGCTCTTCAGTTCGGTCTGATACCGCAGGACTTCCGCCAGGGGAACCGACGCTTGCACCGATTGGAAGCCCCCCGGAAGCGCTTCCATTCCGGTGATGTGAGCCCGTCGAGTGTTCAAATCTCCGGTGATCTCTCCCATTTTTTCCGAGGGGACAGTCACGGTGAGATTGACGACCGGTTCCAATAGCAACGGCCGGCATTGATGAAACGCTTCTTTGAAAGCATGGCTTGCGGCCAGCTTGAACGCGGCTTCTGAACTATCGACGTCATGAAACTTGCCGAAGAAGACTTCGCAAGCGAGATCGACGACTTCGCAGTGAGCGAGAATTCCTTCCTTCATCGTCTCGCGCACGCCCTTTTCGATGGCGGGAAGATACTGATGAGGAATCGATCCGCCGACGATGGAGTCAATGAACTGAAAGCCCGAGCCTCTTTCGAGCGGCTTCAGTCGGAGATGCACTTCGGCGAATTGACCACGTCCGCCCGTTTGTTTGCGGTGCTTATACATTGCTTCGCCTAGAGCACTGATCGTTTCCTTGTAAGGTACTTTCGGCTCCTTCGTCCGAAGATCGAGATGCTCACGAAGTCGAACTCGATGTTGCACGGTCTCGAGGTGAAGCTGGCTGAGGCCGTTCATCACCATTTCGAGCGTTTGCGGATCGCGATGAAGCTCGAAACAGGGGTCTTCATGCGCGATCTTCTTGAGCGCGGTCATGATCTTAGCATCGTCGCTTCGATCAACAGGTTCGATGGCCTGGGGAAACATCGGCTTTGGAAAAGGAGTGTGCTCCAATGAGTAGCTTCCGTCCGCCGACAACACATCGTCGATCTCGACGCTATCGAGCTTTGGCACGCAGATGATCTCTCCCGCGCCCGCTTCGTCCACCTTGTCCATCGCCTTGCCTTGCGCGAGGCATATCTGTCCCAGGCGTAGGCTCGATCCGTCACGCGAATTCTTGACCGCGGCGTTTGGCTGCACTTTTCCTTGGAAAACACGCAGATAGGTCATGTTTCCGAATTTATCACTGACCGCTTTGAACGCACGAGCGACAAAGGGTCGTTCGTCCATCGGCTCGAGATCGATCTCATCTGTTCCCTTCTTCGCATGCCGCAGATGTGCATCGACTGGGCTAAGGCCGAACTCTTCCAGGCTGTGAAGGAATTCGATGAGGCCGACATCTCTCTTTGCGGAAGTACAGAAGATCGGAACGATCTGTCCCTCGGCGACCGCCTTCACCAAGCAGTGCGCAAGTTCGCTGACGGGCGGGATCTTTCCCTCCAAGAACTCGGAGAGGTATTCGTCATTCGTCTCGACGATTCGTTCGATCAAATCGTTTCGAAGGTCCTCAACCGATCCGATCGCTCCCTCGCTGCTGACTTCGTCCGCATGAAGGAGTTCGACGACGCCGTGCAGATTTCCCTCGACGCCGATCGGAACTTCGGTGAGGACAACGTTATTGCCGAAAGTCTCTTTGATGGAAGCAATCAAGCCGTCGAAGTCGATGCCGTCCGCGTCGAGCTTGGTTAGAACGATGAGCCGTGCCACACCTGCGTCGGTGGCAGCTTGGAACATTCGGCGGGTGCTCATTTCAATGCCGCGGTGCGCGTCGATGACGATGGCGGCGTTTTCCACGTTATGAAGGGCACTGATTGCTTGACCCATGAAGTCTGGATAACCGGGAGAGTCGATGAGGTTGTATCGCTTGTCGTGGAATTCGAGATGGGCAACGTGAGAATCGATCGTATGCTTGCGGGCTTTCTCTTCCTCATCGGAATCAAGAACACTGGTTCCGTCGTCCGGTGATCCTTTCCGGTTCACGGCTTTCGCGGCAAAGAGGAGGGCATCGATCAGGCTCGTCTTACCGTGGCCTGTATGCCCCAAAAACACAATGTTTCGGATATCGCTCGCTAAACACCTCGTCATGGCCGGTTCCTCCAATTCGGAACCGTCGACAGGGAGCGTCGGCGGCTCCTCTAATCGGTTCGGGCGCTCAGTTGCAACAGCAACTGCGGTAGCTGGATAACTCCTTCATAAATCGTCCTACCCAGAATGCAAGCGCCGATTCCGCGTCTTTGCAGTTCCAGGACATCCTCCGTGGTAGTTACTCCCCCAGACGCGATCACCAAATGAGGGCTTCGTTTGGCCAGAGCCTCGGTCGTGTCGAAGTTCGGGCCCTGCATCATTCCATCCTTGGCGATGTCGGTATAAACGATGGCGGCCAGGGGAAGATCACTATACTTGTCCGCCAATTCCGTCGCCTCGATTGAGGATACGTCGAGCCAGCCTTCGGTCGCGACTTTGCCATTCTTGGCATCGAGTCCCAAGACAAGTTTACCTGGCAATTGACGAGCGAGCTTAGCAAACCAGTCGGGCTCGCTGACCGCTTGCGTGCCGATGATCGCCCGGCTGACACCTAGTTCCAGCGCTTGATGGACCCCGTCGTCCGTGCGAAGGCCTCCTCCTAGTTGGCAGGGGATCTTGACCTCTTTGCAGATGGCCTCGATGACGTCAGTATTGACCGGTCGGCCTGCCTTAGCGCCGTCCAAGTCAACGAGGTGCAGAATCGAAGCCCCTTGGCTCTCCCAACTTTTCGCCACCACGACCGGGTCAGGCGAAAAAACAGTTTCCTGGCCGTAGTCTCCTTGCCGGAGCCGTACACACTGTCCACCAAGAATGTCGATTGCAGGTAGTATTTGCATGGGGGATGTCGTATGGGACGAAGATTCGATTTGCCAGTATCAATTCGAATGACGCGAGGAGTATGACTGCATTATTTGCTCGTTTCGCGATCGCTGACTTTCCGCCCGCGGGGCGCATGGGGCGTTGCCAGGGAGAGTTTACTCCGTTGGGTAATGACTAAATTCCGCTTCCATCGGAGTAATTCATGCCGCAGTAGCGAGGGCCTTCATCCTCGTCAGTTTTCAAATGACGCCATCGACCGGCTCGTTCATCTTCACCAGGAGCGACCGGCGTTGTGCAGCAAGCACAGCCAATGCTTGGATAGCTTTTCGCGTGCAAGGGATGCACGGGGACGTTGTTCTCTTTCAGGTATGTTTCGAGTTGTTCCTCGCTCCAGTCGAGCAGGGGATTCAGCTTGAAGCCGTTGATCGATGGATCGACTTCAAGGAAATCGATCTTTGCGCGCCGGCCACCTTCGGAGCGGCGCATGCCATTCATGACCAGCTTTCGGCCATTCGTTTTCATGTGCTTGTTAAATGGCCTCTTCTTTCGCATGTCACAGCATTCGGGCTGACCGTCGACGAATAGGTGAAGCTTCCGGCCGTAAAGTTCTTCCTGCTTCTCGGGCGTGTTGGTCGGATAGAGGGTGACGATGTTCAACTTGTAACGGCGCATGAACTCGTCACGAAACTGCAGTGTCTCATGGAAGTGAAAGCCGGTATCGACGAAGAGAATCTCGTTTTCGAGGCTGAGTTTGTAGAAGAGATGCATCAGGACCGAAGAGGTCTTCTGCATGCTGGAAAGGATGACCGCGTGTTCGCCAAATCGGTCGACCGCCCATTGAATCCGTTCCTCGGCGGACATTCCTTCCAAATGCCGATTGGCGAGGGCGAGGTCAATCGTTGCCGGCACTTCTTCCGCCGTGCTCAAATTCATGCTCCTTCTGACGCGGCCAACAGCTACCCCATCCATGATATTGGACGCAAATCGGTTACCAATGGCACGAATACAGGGTTCAGGCAAATGGGGCAATCCGTGGTATTTGACCGTGATCCCATCGTTCCCCCGATTCGGCTTTCAGAGCAGGACGCCTGATACCCCAGGACGGGTTCTAGTCGATCCCCAAACCGCTTCATTTCACGGCTCTCCTCTGCAGAAATGCGTAAGGGAGGCTGTTTTGGGGAAGTTAACGGCTCCGAGCGGTAATCCAGCGAGTTCCGAAAGATTCGGAGAACGGGGTGTTGAGGGATTTTCCTTCAGAGACGGGTGTCATTCGGTCGAAGGACAAGGTGTGGAGACTCTCGTTCCATGAACCGGTATGAGAGCCGCGCAAAGGGAAGGTGCCATGATTCGAACGATCCGCTGGTCTGGTTCGCTGCTGTTCTGCGGGATGGTGGTGATGGGTATCACCGGCTGCCAGACCTATGAAGTCGGTCAGGTCCTCCCGAGTCCTTACCACCTGATGGACGATCCACAGTACTTCCCGAAGGGGCCTGACTTCCCGCTGGCGAACGAGCTCAACTCGATGTCGGACGCCGAAGAGGAGCATCGCAAGGCTCAGCGGTAGGTCGCTGAATGGTGAGCCATCTTTGAGAAACAGGGCCCGGAGAATGACTTCGGGCCTTTCCGCTTGCGCGAGATGGGTTCGCCCTCTTGTGCCTTTGGCACCCAGGCAACGAGTTGCCTGGGCCACCCGGCGTGAAAGGGTGGCATGTCCCACGCTTGCGTGGGGCATGAAGTCCAAGGTGGCTGAGTCGTATCGACTTGGCTCGATGGCGAGAAGACGAAATGCTGGGTCCAAAGGACCCAGCCCACATGATGACAAGCCAGCGGGATGAGTGAGTAGGGCGGCGAAAGTGGCATGAAGAAGTTCAAGTTCAGGCTCGAACGGGTGCAGCGGCTTCGCGAACGAACGCGCGAGCAGCGAAAGTTGCAGCTCGCCGAAGCCATCAACTTCCGCATGCAGATCGAAGGGCAGAAGGAACAGCTCACTGAGCTTCGCTCGAATGAACAGGATCTCCTTCGCTCCGAACTTTCAAAGCCCGAGGTCGTGGTTGAAGATGCTATTCGAGCCCGGGTCTTTGACGGACTTCTCGCCCGTCACGCGGCGCGAGTCAATGAACAGCTCAAGCAGATTGAAGGGGTGGTCGAGCAGCGGCGCCAGCAATTGATGGAGGCCGAGAAGTCGGTCCGCATCATCGAGAAATTGGGTGATAAAGTTCGTCAGCGTTACAACGCGGTGCTTGATCATGCCGACCGGCAGTTGATGGATGAGTTGGCACTCCTTGCGGATCAGCGAAGGCGGTTCGAATCTAACGTTTGATCCGAATGTGCCGGCTCCCGCGCTTCGTCCCAAGAATGAGAAGAGAGAACGGTCGGAGCAGTTATCGGATGAGAATCCAAGGAAAAAGTCTTGGCGGGGCTAACTTGCCATGAAGTGGATCGGCTACATCTCGACCATCATCCTCCTGCAAATCATTTGTTTGGGAATTTTCTTACAGATATTCGGCAAGCTTCCCTGGCATGAGCTAGGGTTGGCTTGGCAAGCAATACTTTCGGAACCGCCGAGTGCTCCCAAGGCACCGGCCGAGACCCCGCCCCCGCCGGAGATTCCTTCCTACGAGGACCTACTCCAGGAGCGGCTTCTCGCCTCCCCCGAGATTGCCCGAAAAATCGATGAGCTGAATGCGGTCAGAAGAGCCGTCGACGACGACCAGAAGAAACTGGAAGTCTCTCGAAAGGAACTCCTCGCGATCCGCACCAAGCTCGAAAACAAAGTTCAGACGGAAATCGACAAGGCCCGGGTCGAAGGAGAAGCAAAGCTCCTCGAGCTGGTCCAGACGATGAAGCCGAAACAGGCACGCGACTACCTCGTCACTGATAGTGACGAGGATCGGGTGCTCAGACTTTTGATCGCGATGGATCCCTCCACAGCAGAGAAGATATTCAGGGAGTTTAAACAGCCGGAAGATCAGAGGAAATTAAACGGTTGGCTCGATCGGCTGGGGCAAGGGGATCCGGAAGCTCAACGACTCCGGAAGCTTAAAGAGGATACTCAAAAGCAAACGGTGAGTTGAGCAGGGAAGTCCATGAGGGACATCCCACGATTGGCTGTTCATCACGAAGAATGGCATTTGCTGGGTGTTTTTCGTTTCTCGGAGAGAGACAATACATCGAGCGCTGTTTTTGGGTGATGGGTACTCCTTGAATATGTTCGGCGGGCGGAAGCGCTTGCCTGTTTCACGACGCTCACCGCGACGTGGGACAACCTCGTTGAGCCAACACCAATGCAGACGCCTCCCACGATTCTGACGACCACGAGCGACATCGCGCCCACGACGGGCACCACAGGCGGCGCTCCTTCGACAACCGATATTTTCAACGGCGATCCGTTTGCCGTTATCTTTGCCCGTTTGATTCAAGGAAATCCCGCGGCCGATCTGACCAATGGAATTTCGCAGCCGACATCGCTTCCCACGACGTCAGACTCTCCAACCATCACCAATACCACCACGACGACGGAAACGGCAGGGGACACCTCGCCGTTGACTCAATTCACGGCTCGAAATCTGAGTCAGCTCCTTGCCGGTCTGCCTGAGCTAATCAAGAACGACACAAAGGGAGTCACGGATACGACGACGAAATCGTCCGATACTTCCACGGTGACCAATGACTTGCTGGCCCTCTTCCCGGAGTTGGCATCGCTCGTCGGGAATACATTGCCGACGTTGCCTCCAGTCGGTTCACCCCAGGCGGGAGATGTCGTTTCAAGTGGGATCAGGAGTTCATCCAGTAAAGGCAACGTATCGCTTTTTTCTGACCTAACATCTCTAACGACAACGGATGCATCCACCACGGCGGCTTCTACCGCGACGGCAGGTTCCACGGCTGAAAAGTCGATTGCGCCCGCCTTTGAACGACGCCTTCAGCCGTTTCAAATTGCCCCGCTCGTCAATCCGAGATTCACCGACCCTCTCGCTCCCCTCAATGCTCGAAAAGGAGATGACGCGAACTCATCGGCGATTCCTGGCACTCCCAGCCTGGAGTCGTTGCTCGGTGCAAGTCGCTCAGGAAGGATCGTCATCGACAAGGACGTTCTAAACGCGGTCGACAAGCTTCTTCGTCGCTCGACACCGACTTCCGACATTTTGGAAAGAGGGGCGTCGATCCTGACGCCTGAAGAACTCAAGTCGCAGACGACGAGCACGACCGAGGATCGAAATGCCACGGCGCTCGCTCGTGTCGATCGTAACGAATTCGTGAACCGGGTGGTGCAGGCCCTTGAGCGTGCGCACGCCGAGCAACCGAAAACCATCCAAGTCGAGTTGAATCCACCCAGTTTGGGCAAGCTGCGCTTACAAGTTACCCAAGTTGACGGACAGATCACCGCCAAGATTGAGGTCCATTCGGACGCCTCGCGGTCCTTGCTTCTCGACAATTTGCCGACCCTGGATCGGCAATTAGGAGAACAAGGAGTTCAGATTCAACGCTTTACGGTCGATCACATGAATACGGGGCCCTCCGCCGGTGCCGACTTGTCGGGAAATGCCCAACAGCAGGCACAACAAGAGGCCGCCCAGGAGCAGCAGAGACAGAGTTATCGTTCTTCGTCCGCGGAAAACGGCCAAAACGATGACGAGAGTAATCGCGGGTCCGGACTGACTGTTTCAGACCTGTTGAGGATAGCCGACGGTATGGATCGGCTCGTTTGAAAGGGTGTCGCAATCGACGTGTCTCTTCTGGAATGAAGGGACGGATCCTTCGCAGGATGCTGGCTCTGTCAGAGCAAAGTGAGATAAGAAATGGCCTCGACAAGCGGTGTGGGAAGTTCGACTCCGACTGACACCAGTCAGATCGACTTCGCAAAAAAATCCGGCTATCAGTCGCTGACGACGGAAGACTTCGTCAAGCTGCTGGTGACTCAGCTCCAGAATCAAAACCCGATGGACCCGATGAAGGACAGCGACCTGACGCAGCAAGTGTCAGCGATCCAGTCCCTCAACTCGACAAGTCAGCTCATCTCGACGCTGGATTCGTTTGGTCAAAACCAGAACTTAGGCGCGGCCGCGAATCTCATTGGACGTGAGATTACCGGGAAGGTTGACAATAAGGATGTGACGGGGATCGCTGGAAAAGCCATCGTGGAAGATGGCAAGGTCTACATCATGGTCGGGGAAAATAAGGTTCCCTTCGATACCATCAGTTCCGTCGGATCCGGCAGTTCAGAGGATTCTGAATCGAGCAGCCTTGATGCAATCAGCAATCTTTTGAAAACGCTGACAGGCAACTCTGACTCCTCGTCAAACAGTTCGACCGATGGAACGAGCGCCTCCGACCAAGCCGAGCAACTGTTGAACTCGCTGCAGAATCAAACCAGTAACTCCACGGGGAATTCCTCGTCGGGAAGCAGTGGTTCAACGACAAACGAACAAGATTTGATCAATGCTTTAGAGAGCATGGCAACCACGGGAGGGAGTGCATAGCCCGAAAGTACCGCTCTCTTTTTCACCACTCGATCATACGCAACATGAGACAGCACCTGGGAGAAGATCAACATGGGTTTGGGCAGCGCGCTGAGTACCGCCGTGAGCGGACTCAATGTCAATCAAAACGCGATTGACATCATCGGTAACAACCTCGCGAACGTGAATACCACGGCATTCAAGTCGTCTCGCGATGAGTTCGTCAACAACTTCTACAACACGATCAGCGTCGGTTCGAGTCCGGGGGGAAGTGCCTCGGGGGTGAATCCTGTTCAGATCGGACAGGGTGCCTCCACCGGATCCGTCTCGGTCAATTTTCAGCCGGGCGCACCGACGCAGACAGGCCTTTCCAGCGACCTCTACATTCAAGGAAACGGTTTCTTTGTCGTGCAGCAGGGGAACACCCAGCTTTACACGCGAGATGGATCATTCCAGCGTGACAGCAACTCGAACATAGTGAATTCTCAAGGCTTGCAGGTTGTGGGCTTTGGCGTCGACGACGATTTCAATCTACAGAAGGCGGCGCTCGTTCCCTTGAAAGTGCCGATCGGTAGCCTTCAAGTCGCACAGTCGACGAGCAACGCTTTCATCCAGGGTGTTCTCAATCCCCAAGGAGACGTTGCCACCAAACCGACGATTTCGTCGACCGGCGCGCTCAACGACACCTCCACGTCCGCGGCCGGCACCGGATCGAGCTTACTAAAGAATCTCGAAGTCTCGCCCGGCGTGAAGCTCATTTCGGATTCAACGTTCCAAGGAGGAACGCCGATCACGCTGACGTATACGCCACGTTCGGGCGGAGGCGTTCTTCCATCCCAGAGCATTACTCTCGATCCCGCCACGACGACGCTCGATGACTTCGCGAACTTCGTCGTCGGTTCACTGGGAATTAACACCGCGTTGACTCAGTCAACAGCGCCCGGATACTCCATCAATTCGACCACCGGTGCCTTGTCCATCGTGGGGAATTATGGCGAGACCGCCGACTTCACGATCCAAAGCGCCGACTTCTCAGGGGGTAATAACCTTACCTTCAACAAATCGCAAACAGCCGACGGCGAAAGCATCTTCACCCAGTTCTCTGCGTACGATTCGCTTGGGTCGAAGATTACCGTGCAGGTGACCGGCTATCTCGAGTCACTTGGAACGGAGCAGAGCATATTTCGACTGAACTTCTCATCACCCGACCAGAAGCTCGATCCCTCTGGATTGCCGCCTGGTTTCACCGATCAGTTCAACCGGAGTATCGGCTCGGCAGTCCTGACGTTCGATTCGCGGGGTCAGCTTTCGTCCGTGACGGGAAACGATCTGACGATCTATCGTCAGTTGACGGGAGCAAAGAGCCCGCTGCAATTCAAGCTGGACGTCAGTGGTGTCTCGGCTCTCTCGGCACAGAATAGCGCTCTTGCCGTGGTGAGTCAGGATGGATCGCCTCCGGGAACTTTGACCGATTACAGCATCGGCCCGGACGGTGTGATTCAGGGAACGTTCGACAACGGAGCGACTCGCACTCTTGGTCAAGTGGTGCTCGCACGATTCGCCAATAACGGCGGTCTCGTGGCCACGCAAAACAACCTTTACGAGCAGGGGCCGAACTCCGGGTTGCCGTACATCACTGCCCCGGGGAGCGGCGTTGGCACACTGGTGAATGGCGCGCTCGAATTGTCGAACACTGATGTCGCGACGAGCTTTGTCAATCTGCTGACGGCATCGACTGGCTTTTCCGCCAACAGCCGTGTCATCGCGACCGCGCAAGAGCTCTTTCAGACGCTGCTCAGCTTGCCACGCTCGTAATCAGAGTCGAATTTGTCTCTTAGAAACGACGAAGGGGCTGTCACCCAGTGATGAGTGACAGCCCCTTGTCTATGCCATCTCTTCCGTAGGTCGTCCCTCGCGGGTCTCGCTGTCAGAAGATCGGGCGCTTGGGGACGCTCCCTCGTCCCCGGCCTCCATGCGATGCCCCATCCTTGCAACTTTCGGGGCACGGGTGTGCCGGCGTTCCACGCCACGAGTTTCGAACGAATGAAGCTGCTCTTTTATCGAGAGCCCATTTCCCGTTCGAATACCTCAATGGCGTCACGAACCTTCCAGGTCCGGTCGCCGAGCACAAGTTCTCCATCCTTGTTGAGTTCGGTTTTAATTCGTCGTTCCGCGGCAATAACGGAACTGTGGTTCAGCCCGCCAATCTCGCGGCCGATTTCACTATACGTTGACGTCGTGTACTTCCGTGCCAAGTAGAGGACGAGCATTCGAGGATGCGAGATCGCGCGATTTCGTTTCTTA
>JAIEPU010000155.1 GCA_019748235.1 bacterium | reverse complement strand
GTTTCAAATTGAACCACTCCCCGCGAGGATCGAAGCCTCGGTCGAGTCCGAGTTCATGCGCACCGGGAACGAGATCGAGGCGCGGACATACCTTCGCTTCCGCGCGAGGCACTCTCCATTTGATGAGGTGACGATTTCCATTCCTCCTGATGCGAAAGACATTCGCATGTCGGGAGACCTACTGGAAGAGGGAGCGTTCGTTGAAGCAGGAACGAAATCGCTTCGGTTGCGCAACCCAGCCAGTTCTTGTGAACTCCGGATTGATTACCGATTCCCGATTCTGGAGTCGCAATCTCATGAGATAAACCTCCCTCTTGTAATGCCTAGGGGAGTAACGATCGAAGGGTGGAAGGGACGTGTGTTTTGTGACCGCGGGCTTCGTGCCGTCGCGACAGGGACGTGGATCAGCACCCGCCCCGCTCCGAGTCCAGTCGTCGTATCCGGTCAACAACCGGTGCTGGATGTGCGGCCCGCTTCGCTCGAAGCGATTCCAGAGTCGCTTTCGCTAAGATTCGAGCCAACCGCGATGCTTGCCACGCTCGTCGCCCCCCGATTTCGATCAAGGTTCCCGTGAATGCCAGGATTCGTGAAGTCTTTGTCGACGGCCACCCAACCGAGACCGTGGCAGACAGCAATAGAGTGATTTTCGTGCGGCTGCCGGCAGTGGACGCTCCCTGCACTCTTGAGGTCGACTACTTCTTCCCAGAGGCAAAACCGGACGGAGCATTCGCGATACGCGAACTGGAATCGCCACAGATCCTGGAAGATATCGCCGTGGAGCAAGTTCGTTGGCTGCTCCATGTCGGTGAGGATCGCTTAATGCTTGGACTCGGTTCCGCTCCGACAGAAACGATCACGTGGGAACCTTCTTGGCTTTCGAGTGGACTCGAGGCTCGCTCGGACACAGAGCGTCAAGGTGTCGAATGGCTGGAGCAGGCGAACGGCGATTTACATTGGGCGAACGATCCGATCGTGAGTTCGAGCGGTCGCGTTTGGCAGTTCGACGCATTCAACCGCGACAATTCGGTCCGGCTTGTTGTGCTTCTCCTTCGTGAACCGTTTTGGGTTCTCATCTGTTCCGGCACTTTCTTGATTCTTCTACTTGCGACGGCACGCCTTGCCGCGCGCACTCAGCTTCGTGTGGCGATCATCGTGATTCTCGCCATCGTTGGAATCCTTGCGGTCATGCCCGAGCTGTTGTCTTGGCTCTGGCTGGGAGGTCGATGGGGCGTCGCGCTAGGTTTGGCAGCGCTCGCCTGGCAGTACTTGGTCCGATATCGTCGGCAGCGTGCTTACAGCGTCGGACTGAAGAGGTTCAATTCACGACAGTTAGGAATCGGGTCTTCCATTCTAAGGCGACTGGATCCCAAAACCCGCATTACCTCAGGGGCTGCATCCAAACGCTGAATTCGCAATTGAACGCGAGGATCGATCTTCGGCTATGTTAGGTTTGCTCGTTCTCTTCGTCGCGCTCGGCGCTCCACCGGATTCTCCGGCGGTGGAAGCGGCGTTGCCTGCCGTCGAACGAAACGATTTCAAACTGCAAGTCATACAGATCCCCGATGAGAATCTGATTGCGCAGATCCGCATGTATTTATCGGGAGAAGCTCAGCCCCTTTCTCTCGAGGAGTTCTCAAATCTTCTTCAACGTTACCGCGAATTTCAAAAGCGAAAGAATGAACGTCTTCCAACGCGAGCACAGTTGAACGCGACGGTGAACGTCATTTCCAGCCGCCTCGTGGGAACCGCCCATTGGGAGTTTCCTAAAGGAGATACTTCCAGGCTTTCCATTCGTCCTTGGAATCTCGCGATAAAAGATCTTCGTTTCTCGGACGAGCCTGTCAATGCGCCCGGGAAAGCAGCGTGGGGTGCCGATGGTGATTCAGGACTCGCGGTGTTCGGCGCTTCCACCGAACCTGTTCAGGTCGACATGAAGTGGGAACTTCAGGGAACGTTGATTGACGGAGAGATTCATTTCAATGTTCGGATCCCGGCGACCGTGATGAGTCACCTCGACGTGGATGTTCCCAGCGGATGGAATCTTCGTGCGGAAACGACCACGATTACTCTCGAACTTACACCCAACAAGCATCGGATCTATCCATCGACGACAGGAGCGATCGATTTCGTCTTAACAAGAACGTCAGAGGTCACGCCGTCATTCGGGAACTTCGTTTATCGGAATCAGAGCCGCTGTCGATTTCAGGACCGGGACGTTCTCTTTCGTTCAGAGGTCTTTGTCGATGTGATTCGAGGACCGGTGGGGACGATCACACTTGAGGTGAATTCGCCGTACGGCAATCTTAAACCCAGCACGAGTATCAACGGTGACTGGAGCATGGAGAACCTGCAAGGAGGCGGGGCTCGGTGGATATTCACGTCATCATCCATTCCCATCGGTCCCGTTCGATTGGTGCTCGAGGGGACCTTACCTCTCCAGGGGGCAGAACCGTGGACTCCTCCACTTATCCATGTTCTTGGGGGCACTCTTCTCTCTGAAGAGATCAGTTTTCTAGTCCCTCCGCAACTTCGGGTGATCGGCTTAAAAGCAGGCGCATACACGTTCGTGACGGCGGGAATTGAAACCGACAACACGTATCAGATCGCTTTCCGAGGTGCGGGAATTGGTGATCGGCCTGCTCTGACTCTCGGATTCGTCGAACCACGCCTTGAATCAACCACACAGATGCTTCTCGATCTTCGTTCCGATCCTATCCGCGCGACCGGAGTAGTCGAAATTCATGTCGAATCGGGATCGGTTCATCAGCTTGAAGCTTCTCTTCCCAAGGGATGGCGATTCCTCTCGGTCGATTCTGATCCCGAGAGAATCGTCGATGGGGTTCGATCGGAACCGAATGAAGATGGAAGCACGGCCGTTCAAATGACGCTGGCTTCGGGCCCGTCACCCATCACAAAATTCACGCTCAAGATAGCGGCGGAACTCGAAGAGAGTGTCGATGGAATCACATCGGAACGGTTGCTTAATCTACCCGAGATCAACCTGGTGGGTGTTCGTCCGAGCGGCGTTTCGACCTACGACATTTACCTGGATTCAAATGTCCCGTGCAATCTCGATTCTCTTCCTCCATCAAAGCCGATTTCGGCGGAAGGAGGAACGCGAGACGTTTATTCCTTCAGCTACATCTCACCTCTTTCGACGGCAAAGATCATTCTGTTGCCGGCGGCGCCTCGCTTTCGAGGCACCCTCACGCAGAACACCCGATGGCGAGGCAAAGACTGGCGAGAGGAGTTGACGTTAGACATCGCGGTCCTTCAAGGGTCGCTTGAAACATTGCACGTCGTTTCAAGCCAACCTTTCCCAACCGATATCTCGTGGAAGGTCGTGGGAGCCGATAACTCGGTGATTCGTTTCGAGCCTTTCCCCGGCGCCGGCATCGCTAATCAGGCGATTCGCCCAGAACCAGGAATGGATCAGGCGCCCGAAGATGCTGAAGTTCCTCCGGACGCGCCGACAGAGTTCAACTACCTTCTTCGAACGGCACTTCCCGTTCGCGGCAACCTTCGATTGACAACTTCATGGACGACGCAAGAGCCGAAGATTCGCTTGCCTCTCCTTCAACTTCCCGATGCGGATGCTTTCAATGCCTCGGTGGAAGTGGCGAGTCGAACGGGACGCGTCATTGATGTTTTGTCACATGGCCTTGTTCCTACCGATCCTAGTCGCGTGGATTCCAGTACGCGGGAGGAGTCTGGATTGGTTTGGATGGCGAACTACGATCGGCTCGAACCAGGGGCATCTCTTTCCCTCGCCGTGATGCGAGGCGACACCGCTGAGTCCGACATCCTTGCCAATCGCTGTTTTATGCGATGTCGAACACTGATCGAGCAGTCCGCAACCGTCCATGTGGTTGAATTGACGCTTGAGAACAATCGTACTCAGCCTCTTCGTCTCCATCTCCCGAAGGACAGCTACATTTGGCAGCTCGATTTGGATGGGGTATCTATTTCGCCCGGATCGCAAGACGGAGTGCTTGAAGCATCCACCGAACTCGCGCCGGGGAGTCACGATTGTCGAATTGTTTTCTCCAGCCCGCTCCCGCAATGGATCGGAATCGCTCGCATCGAATTTCCAAATCTCGTTCCGGACTGGGAGACCGTCTGCGCTCTATGGAAAATCAATCGATCGAGCGCGGCTTATCTGTTCCCAGGAGACTCTCTCATTCAACACTCCGAGTTACTCTTTCTCGGCACGTTGCCGAAGTCCAGAATCGTCGATTTGACTCGGACTCAAGATAGTCTGCAGACAGTTCAATTAATGACAGAAGCCTTTCGTGCGATCTCAGACCGAACGGAGAAAAGTGCCGGAGAGGTCCTCTCGGAACTATCACGTTCCGTCATGCCCTCGGGACAAGTTGTTATCGATAGTTCGTCTTTTCTACGCCAGCAGGTGCGTCATCAGCCTGATGAGACATTGGCGGAATGGCTCGAAGTGGAAGAGTTGGTTGCCGTCATTTCGGATCGGTCCGTTGTGTTTACCTCACGCGTGCCTCCTTTTTTGAGCCGAAATATTCGACAAAACTGGAACCTCGATACTTGGCAGAGTGAGCTGATTTCAGAATCGCGTGTTCAGGGGATGGATCGTTCGGGTCGATTTCTCGCGCCCGGCGTCAATCGCTTTAGTCAGTTCGACGATATTCCGCTGAGCAATCAATCCAGTCCACAAATACATTCGGGAGTGTCGTGGGCGTTAGCATCTCGCGGAGGAGGAAATGCAACAAAGTGCTATGTGACCGTTGTCCCTGCTGAACTGTTGACGCGTGTTTCGCGATTCATGGTGTTCGCGGGGATGGCAATCATTCTTATCGTCGGTAGGGGGTTATCGACAGCGTCTCATCGACTTCTACTCCTCGTTTTATTGAGTTGTTCACTTGTTGCCGCCTGCATGGGTGGCGTCATGCATCATCTATTCTCGATCCCTCTTTGGGCGATGATCGCATCAAGCGTACTCGTCTTGGTGCTCCGTATATGGGGCGGAACGTTATTAGGAACGACGAAGGCGACTACCGCGGCAATCTTACTTTTAGTCGTCGTGTCTCCCGCACGGACCGAGCCGCCACAAAGGGACGCTCTTGTCGAAGTTCCCGAGCGTATTCTGATCCCGGTCGGACCGGATGGAAAGATGGAGCGAGTCATTGTCCCGGAAAGCTTGGTCAAACGGCTCGAATCCATTCCCGCAAGTCAGCCGGAATCGCTGATCATTCGACGGGGCCAATACGAGGGGCAAGTGTCCGATTCGGGTCGCTGTGAGTGGCATGTGACGATGATGGCTTTTCTAGGAAGTTCATCCTCGTCCACGCTACCGGTATCGCTTCCTTTTGGCGGGATCGAACCGACCCGTCTCTCGGTGGATGGAAACGCCGTTCCTTTTCGTCGACCGGGAACGAACGTCGGTTTGGATTTCAACATCGCCGGCCTACCGGAAGACAAGATTCAGGCGGGAGTACCCCGCTCCGTCCGGATTGAACTCGATTTCACTACTCCCTTAACCGGAACGGCTGATGAGCGCGCCGTTTCATTTCTTATCCCTGCCGCCGCCGAGACAGAAGTACGACTTTGGTCGAGCGCGGATCGAATCGAATTGGATGCTTCTAGTGCTGCCGATGGCTGGCAGGAGCTGACGATTGATGGAAAGCAAGGAGTTTCGCTCATCGCCGGACCGACTACGCGGATCAATCTTCATTGGCGGACGGGAAAAGGACCAGAGGCGACCGTTGATCCAAGCAACCTCGAGTCGATTCGACTGATGAGCATCGGGGAACAAGGGGGGGAACTGACGTATTCTTTTCGCTGGGCGGCTGAGGTAGGGAAGCGCGAAGTCGTCTTTGTCGTTCCCAGTCCCCTCGTCATCCGAAAGGTAGAGGGAGACCGGGTCAAGAGCTGGCGAGTCGAACCGATTTCTCCTGAATCGGCCAATAGTAGGCTATTGGTGGAGCTTGATACTGCGAAGCGTTCACCACTAGTCCTGTTCGTGCGCGGCGAGGTTCCAATCAACGCGAGTTCACGGATGCAACTTCCCGATTTGCACTTGGAGGGTACGTTTGAAGAAACGGGTGTCCTCGGCATTCGCTCGGCATCGGGTTGGCAAATGGAACTAGATAAATCCGAGCATGCGGAGTCTGCTCCCCTGGCGGAGTTTGTCGCTGCTTGGAGTCGCACCTTCCAAGACCAGGTCCCCTCGGGAATTGGTTTGGTCCACCGCTACGGTCCTCGAAAACTGGATGATCCGATTCGAGTGTCGTTTTTTGCTCGTCCTCCCCACTCGCGGTGGCGGGTTGATCAGAATCTGACCGTGGAGCTTGATCCCCAAGCAGGCCTGACGACGATGGATATTGCAGCGGCTCTACATGTCGTGGGACATCCGTCGGCGCAAATCGCCATTGATATCCCAGAGGGAATCGAAGTACTCAAGATTTCTGGCCCTGATCTTTTCAATTGGTTCGTTCAGAACAAACAGATCATCCTGTTGTTTCGCGCTCCCGTCACCACGGAGACGACCGTCAGTCTGTCCACTCGGTCGATCTGGTCCGGGAGGGGTAAGCTGCCGATGACGCGTACAGGAGTGTCGTTGATGCCTCTAAGCTGGCAACAAGCGGAATCGCTGACGAATCAATGGCAGATCCGAAGTGCCGTCGGTTGGCGAGTGGCAGCGACCCCGAACAGTCAGGAGCCGGAAGGCGTTCAGGGCCCTCTGTTGTCCCTTCGAACCGAGGGCGACAAAGTAGTCACCGTCTCTCTTATCCCGCAGGAACGAGAGCTTGCAGCCGACTCGCTGATTACGGTGACAGTACGTGATCGCGAGACGATTATCGAGGGGAAGTTTATCATCAGCGTGAAGAAGGGGGCCGTCGATGAACTTGAGTTCCGAACACCTGCCGGACTGACGAATCTCTTTTGGGACATCGAGAATCTTCCATCGCCGGAAAGCAGTCTTCAGGGAGACGAGAGAGTCTGGAGGCTTCGCTCCGCACGCTCGATCGTCGGGAACTTGACGGTCCGTTGGCGCACAAGCAAGTTCTACGATACCGACACTGTGTCGATTCCGCATGTTGTCCTGCGCACCAAGGCAAGCGTTCGTGAATGGATCACGATCTCGAATCTGACCGACCGGACGTTGACGCCGCAGTATACGGGCCTTACTCCGGCGGAATTGCCGGAGTCGCTTCTGTCGAATCCTCAAAACGGAGCATCTTCCGTCCAAAGGGCACGGCAATCGTTCCTCGCAGAGCGGGCGGACTGGCGACTTTCGTTTGACTTAGCCGAGCGTCCGAAGAATATTGCCCCGTTCAACGTTCTCTGGTGCGAAGGGGACACGATCGAAATGCCCGACGGGCAGATTCGTGGGCTAATGATTTGGCAAATCATTGATGAGTCTGACGGTGTGATCGAAGTGAGACTCGCGGAATCGGCGCGGATTGATCGATTACAAATCGATGGCGACCCTCTTCCACTTCCCGATGTATCACCGGGCAAGATCAGAGTGCCGGTATACAGAAAGGGTCGACGACAGAGACTTTCCCTGCAATGGTCAGTCCCCAAGCCAGAGGCGACCGAACAGATACCCATTCCGAGACTCGATACGACCTCAGAGTATCCGACCATCCTCCGATTTAGGCATTCATCCTCGAAGGAGTTTCGCGTCATCGCGGACTCCGTCGATCGCGTTCATTGGCTCGTGACTAGGTTTGAACATGCGGTCGATGAAATCTCTCATCGGATGGAAAAGCCCAATAATCCTGTCGAGCGGGAGGAACTCGCCATCCTTGTCGCAAGGGCTCGCGCACTTCAACAGGAACTCGAACCAGCTCTCCAAGCCGCGGCGATTATCGAATATGAACCTGATGGAAGCAGCGTGGTGGTAGATCATCCGGATGCGACCCAAGGTCTGAACCTCATTCGGCAATTTGGGGATATGTTGGTCAAGATGCCGTCCGAGTGGTCTCAGGGGAACTTCGGGGAAGTTGATCGACTTCTGTCGATATGGAGGGAGATCGAAGTTCTGCCGGCCGACCAGGTCGAATATGTTTCGTCAGCTTCTCTCCCTGATTCTGTGTCCCTTTCACCCAGAAGCGTCTGGAAATTGCGAACAGTCACGACCAATGAATGGGTTCGCATCGGGACGGCTGCGATCACGCTCCTCATAGTTCTCAACCGCCGCCTCTGGAGTTCGATGCAACTCTATTGGCCTGCTCCAATGCTGGCAGCGGGAATTGCTTGGGCGAAGTTCGCCGACACCTACGTCATTGGTTGGATTCTCGTGGCAGTGGCGATCGCAGGACTGGTCTGGAACATTAGACGATGGTTTTGGGACGATTCGAACGAAACCCCATCCACTATCATCCGAGGCTCGACTCGACTTCATCGAACGACAGCGGCCACCGACAGTAATATAACCTGATCAGGTTGAGTGGCGATGGATTCCCTTTTTAGAGGGGGGAATATCGCGCGACGATTCACGTGCATTGCCACGTTGTGAATACCCAGAATCGAGTGATTATGCCTTTTCATCGTCAGGTGAGGGTCCACGCCAATGAGTGTCTCACGGGTGGCATCCATAAGATCCGAGTGGAATTCCCGGAATTAGCAATGTCCCTTCGGCCGGGCCAATTCGTCATGATTCGGCCGAGTGGTCGATTGGAACCGCTGCTCGGTCGCCCTCTTGCTCTCTATGAGACGGTTGATGGTCCTTCGGGAATGCCTGAATTCTTCGAGCTCGTTTACTTGGTGATGGGAGCGGGCACAAGGGCATTGGCGGCGCTACAACCCGGCGAGCCCGTCGATGTTTGGGGGCCGCTCGGAAACACGTTTCCGGAATCATCAAACAATGTCGACCTGACACATGTGATGCTCATCGCCGGAGGAATCGGTCAGACGCCGTTTCTTTCTGTGATCAAGTCTCTTTTGGGCCAGCGTCGTTACGGCCAATCACAAGTTTCCGTCATGCCCGAAAGTGTGTCTTTGATCTGGGGGGCGCGGACCAAAGATGCGCTCGCTGGACTCGACGACTTTCAAGCGACCGGGGCGCGTGTCGAAGTCGCGACGGAAGATGGTTCGGCTGGCCACAAGGGCTATGTGACCGAGCTTGCGGATCGACTGATACAAGAGGGGCCGAATCCGACAGCGATTTTTAGCTGCGGGCCAGAGCCGATGCTCGAAGCGGTCACGGCGCTCGCCAAGCGATGTCAAATACCAGCTTGGGTTTCCCTGGAAACGAAGATGGCATGCGGTTACGGAGTCTGCTTCAGTTGCGTATGCCCGCTGCAAGATGAATCGAGTGATACGGGCTGGGACTACCGCCGGGTTTGCATCGAAGGCCCAGTCTTCAAGGCAGAGAACATCGTCTGGCACACTTAGCCCGATGATGGTGAATCGTTTGCGAATGGAGTCGGGAAACCATCAATCGACTTCATATTCTTCGTGTGCCAATACGTTTCGATCTCTTGCTGCGATTTATCAGCCGCCCAATCGACGAGCTTCGTCCGTGGCTCAACAAACTCCATGCGAGGAACGGCATAGCCGCACGACGTCTGAACGGAGTCGACCCTTACCCGAATGATCTGTCGTTCGCCAGCAAGCCGCGGAAAACTCTCGATCAAGGAATCGTACTCCTCGCATCCACGCTTAATCACGCGACCGGTTCCGTAGAGACGAAGAATGAGCGGTGCTGAGCCGAAGCTGCAAAACATCAATGTCGCTCGGCCGTCCCGCGTGAGATGCGTTGCTGTTTCGTTACCACTTCCCGTCAGGTCGAGGTAGGCCACATCGTTCGGACCGAGGACCCGAAAGGTGTCCATTCCCTTGGGCGAAAGATTGATTCGACCAGAAGGACAGGCGGTCGCGATGAAAAAGATTGGCTGCTTCGCGATGAATTCAGCAATGTTGTTGGGGATCGTCTCGAAGAACTTGGCCATGATCTCCTCCTTACCCCAATATGTGTCCAGAAGCGATCGGAGGAAAGATGACGCGATTCATCGCGAGGGCATGGCTACCAAGCCAAAGGTGTTTGCCAAGATTCGCGTAACCCGTCGATCGATTCCACCAGGATATCCTTTCCGCTTCGGCGTACACGAAGGACTGGGTCCGGCGTGACTTCGCCAACGATGGCGGCCGGTAATCCGCTCAATAACTCCAGGACACGGCGGATGTTGGTAGGTTCGACTTCGAGGAGGAATCGGCTATTCGACTCAGAGAAAAGAAGCACTTCGTCGGGCAGTTCATCTTGAATCGGAACCGATTCGATATCGATCGACGCGCCCAGGCCACCAGAGAAAGCCATTTCGGCGGCAGCCACGGCAAGTCCACCCTCACTCAGATCGTGACAACTTCTCAGCAATTCCTCTTTTATCGCCTGATGAATCGCGATGAAGGACTTACGCCCCGTTTCAAGATCTACGTTCGGCGGTTCACCTCCGCCGGTACCATTGACCAGGGCGTAGTGGGATCCTCCCATTTCGTTCTTCGTCAGTCCTACAAGAATCAGACCGTTCCCCGGCTGCTTAAGGTCCATCGTGATGGCTTTCCGAACATCCGGGACGATGGAGATGGCACTGATGAGGAGACTCGGCGGAATGACAATACGCTCAGTCTCAGTCACAAATTCATTGTTGAGGCTGTCTTTACCCGAGATGAATGGGGTCTTGTAAGCGAGCGCCGCATCACGACATCCGAACGATGCCTGACAGAGCGAGCCGAGAACTTCGGGTCGTTCGGTCCGGCCCCAACAGAAGTTATCCAGAATCGCGGTTCGATCCGGATTTCCGCCGACGGCAACCACGTTACGCATCGCCTCGTCAATCGCCGAGAGCGCCATGCGATAGGGATCGAGATCGCCATAGCGTGGATTCATTCCGCACGCGATCGCGATTCCCTGATAAGACTTCAGAATAGGTCGCACGACCGCAGCATCAGACGGTCCGTCGTCATGAATTCCGACCAGCGGCTTGACGATGCTCCCTCCTTGAACTTCGTGATCATACTGGCGAATGATCCACTCTTTGCTGCAGACATTCAGCGAGCCGAGGATTCGGTGAATCGCCTCGCCGACTCTCACTGGAGAAGCGACGTGGAACGTTTCATACGTTGGTTCTGGAGCCTTTGCCACGCGCACGATGTTGGGCATTCCGCGATGGAGAAACTCCATCGGCAATTCGCCGACTTGCTCGCCTTTGTACGTCAATTTGAGCTTGCCAGTATTTTCGAAGACGCCCAGCACGAAAGCCTCGACCCCCTCGCTCTCCGCGAGCGCCTTGAACTCATTCCACTTGTCCGGGGGAACGGAGAAGACCATTCGTTCTTGCGCTTCACTGATCCAGATCTCGGTATAGCTGAGACCTTCGTACTTGAGCGGAGCGTTTTCCAGCCGAACGAGCGCGCCCGTTCCCTCTCCCATTTCGCCGACGGCGGAACTGAATCCCCCCGCGCCACAGTCTGTTACCGCGGTGAATAGTTCGCGATCGCGTGCTTGAAGCAGAATGTCGAGGACTTTCTTCTCGGTAATTGCGTTGCCGATCTGCACGGCTCCGCTCGATACAACTTCGGATTCCTGCGTTAATTCTCCTGAGGAAAACGTCGCGCCGTGAATGCCGTCCCGTCCGGTTCGGCCCCCGAGAGCGACGATCAAATCACCCGGCTGTACTTTGCCGAAACACTTATCGGCCGGCATGATTCCGACCGTGCCGCAATAAACGAGCGGGTTCGCCAAATAGCGATCATCAAAGAAGACGGCACCGTTGACGGTGGGAATTCCCATTCGATTGCCGTAATCGCGCACACCGGATACGACTCCGCGCAGCACACGCGCGGGATGAAGCGTCCCCGGTGGAAGTTTTTCATACGGCGTATCGGGCATTCCAACGCAGAAGACATCGGTGTTACAGATCGGCTTGCCACCGCGGCCCGCCCCCAAGATGTCTCGAATGACGCCGCCAATGCCCGTATTCGAGCCACCGTACGGCTCGATGGCGGAGGGATGGTTATGAGTCTCTACCTTGAAACTGACGTTCCACTCATCGTCGAACTTGATGATGCCTGCGTTGTCCTTGAATACGCTGACGCACCAATCCTGGTTCAATGTCCGGGTCGCGTGCATGATGGTATCTTTAAGGATGCCTGCTTCGCTCTTCTTCCCATTGAATTCGTAAGGCCCGCGCAGTGTCTTGTGTGAACAGTGTTCTGACCAAGTTTGCGCGATGGTCTCGAGCTCGATATCGGTCGGGTTACGGCCGAGTGATTCGAAGTGATCGCGAATCGTTCGCATCTCGACGACGTTGAGATAAAGCTGCCCTTCCTTGCTCAGCTTTTCCAGAGCGGCGTCATCCATCCCTCGAATCGGAACCGTCACGAGTTTGAATTCGTAGCCGGCGCCTCTTCCAAGATGCTCACTCTTCAGATCACCCAGAACGATCTGGTCGATCGCTTCATTCGCCAAAATGCGCGAAGCGATGAATCGTAAAACCGAAACATCCGTAGAGGAAGGGAATGAGGTGCGATGAAAAGTGCGGACACGCGCGACGTCGATACCGAGAAGACGGATGGCTTGCTCCGCGCTATCAGAGACCGGATCCATCACCCCCGGTTTGCGAATAATTGTCACGTCTGATGTCTTCAATCCGCCCTTCAATGCCGCTCGTACCGATGGGATGTCGGTCACCGGGTCTGCCAGTAGTTCTCGGGCAGCACGCTCGGCATCCCCTTGGCTCAGTGGACCTTCCAAAAGGAATCCGCGCATCGTTGTCGAAGCAGGGGGGGAATGGTCGAACTTCAGCTTCAGAATAGGGGCGAGGTGCTCGATCTCTGATTGAACCCGCCGCTGCTCGGCGTCTTCCTCAGGTCGACTTGGACGAAGCAACACTTCCCAGACGTTCGACACATTGGTTGGCATCGGTGAGCCTATTCTCCAAACCGGGCCAGTCTTCCTTCTCGATCATTTCCCGAAGCTGCTTGAGCTCGGCAAGGTACCCGTCAAGCCCGTCCAGCACGGCCGAACGATTCTCGCGGACGATCTCTCTCCACAAAGCGGGAGGACTGCCACCCAATCTTGTCGTATCGCGAAAGCCCGGCCCGGCCACCTTCAGATCTCTTTCTCGGGCGGAGAGTGCCAGTGCGTAGGAGACCAAATGGGGCACATGACTGATTCGGGCGACACTTTCGTCGTGCTCTTGGGGAGACATTTCCTCGAGCCGCATTCCGAGGGCCCGCCAAAATGCCTTTACTTTTTCTCTGGCATGCGGGGTCGCGCTGGTCGAATTCATGATGATGCAGGTATGGTTTTCGAATAAATCGGGTCGGCTCGCCTCAGGACCGCGTCGATGGGAACCCGCCATCGGATGGCTTCCGACGAACTCCGCCACGGGTCGATCCTTCGGCCGGCGCCGTTCGATTTCCGCCATGATCGTCGATTTCGTGCTCGAGACGTCCGTGATGAGGGCGTCAGGCCGAAGAATCGTCCATGCGCGATCGACGGCGTCAACAACGAGCGGAACCGGCGTGCAGATGATCAGCAGGTCGACGTCCGCAATTTCAGGTCCGATCCTCGTATGTGCTTCATCAATACTGTTGACCAGAAGCGCTTGCGCCAACGAGCTAGCCGATCGGCCGATCCCGATGACTCGCTTCGTCAAATGCTTTTCTTTGAGCGCTCGCCCAATCGAAGCGCCGATCAATCCCACGCCGACGATGCCGACTTGCTGATACAACGCGTGCTTCTCCTCTCTGCGGGGATGAACGAGCCAAATGAGCCACACGAGATCCTGCCGCTCTCGGAGCTAGTTTATGGGATTATTGCATGAAGGTTGAGCAACTTCACGGATAGGATTTACCGTGAATCGGCCGTGACAGACAATGTCGTATCTTGAATGGATTTCATGATTTGGGCCAGTAACTCATTCGGACAGGCTCTACTCGGCAATTTCGATCAATGTCTGACTTTTAACGACCGCGTAGTCCGAAGGAAATGTGTGATAAGCGTGGATGACCAGGCTATTTTTTCTCGCTTGCAGATCTACATAGCTGAGCGGTGAAATTCCCAGCCGATCCGTGGGGGAGAGTACCTGCAACACGCCGTTCTGCTTGCTGTCGTGTCGAAGTTCGCCGTCGACTTGTAGGTAGACTTCGGTAGGGACTCGCTCCAAGTAAAAGCAGGTTTGATACTTGATGTCCGCCGTCGGAGCGAATGATTCGCTTCGTTCACCTCCCACACGATGAGCGAAGATCTGCCCATTCTCAGGAACGACTTGGGATGCGTCCCCCAGCACTTCGACAATGTGAGTATTTTGATAGCTCCACTCAACGACATGGCCACTCTGTGTGAGATGAAGCTTCAGGACGTAGCCGTCACGTTCGAAGGTGCGGGATGACAAACTGTGGATGAGCTCGGGGTGAAACGGACGATCGAACGCCTGATAAATCAGCTCGGCGATGGGCGGCCTTAGTATGAGCTGATTTTCCATGGCATTCTCATCTCTTCATCATGACGCTTCCGCGACGCTCGGGCCTTTCGTACCTCGAATCGACAACTCACCCAAGATCAGTCTATGGGTAGCCTAGTGGAGGAACCAAGGAATGCCGGACGACGGACTCAATCTATGTTCAATACGTCGAACGGTTATTGAATGGGAAGAATGAACGCAGTTTTTGCGACGACTGTGACTCGCAGGAGAATTTGGGGACGCGCCGACCGCGTGAGGACTCGCACGCGGACAATAGCAGGCTCAGCAAACCCGTCCGGTTTGGGGGATGCTGACCTTAAACTCCAGATTTAGCGGGTTCGATAGATGATTCGGCCGCGATTCAAATCGTACGGAGAGACTTCGACCTGAACACGATCGCCGGGGACGATACGGATGAAGTTTTTCCGCATCTTTCCGCCGACATGCGCGAGTATTTCGTGACCGTTTTCGAGCTTCACCCGAAACGATGTGTTAGCGAGAGCCTTGGTAACGACTCCATCAACAGTAATAGCCTCTTCTTTGGCCAAGCCGTAATCGCTCCTCAAATTCGAAAGTTGAAACAGGGTTCCCCAGGGAAGATTCTACGTTTTTCCGGGCCGGGGGCCGCTTCTTTCCGCAGCAACTCACGCTCCCCCGCAGTGAAACACTCTACCGAAGCGGGGCGTCTCAATCCGGTACGTTCTATGGATTGCCCTCCATTTTCGAGCGGAGAATCGGAGTTTCCTGGAATAACTCATGTCAGAATCCCGGGCTAGAGCCGTTTCACCGGGTGATCCAAACAATTGACCAGAATTCCCGGAAACGTGTCCCTCACAAAGTTTAGGCCGGAATTGCCCTTTGGACGTGACGTAAGGGGCGGTGAATGGCTGGCAATCGTTTCACCAGGGCGTCCCAGGTCCGGTTAATGGCTCCCTGCTGGCCTCTAATGAACTCTTGAGCCCGCTCTCCAATGATGGCAGCCTCCTTGGGGTTCTTAACCCATTGCAGAAGCTGTTGACCTAATTCCTGTCGCGAGCCCACCTGTCGAGCTGCTTGGCGGAGAAGAAGTTGCTCTACCGTCACCCGGAAGTTGGCCGTGCTCGGGCCGAAGCAGACGGGAACACCAAGGGCGGCTGGTTCGATCATGCTCTGCCCCCCTCGCTTGCATTCCAAACTCCCGCCGACGTATCCGAAATCGGCGAGTCCCCAGACCGCCGCTAGTTCGCCAACCGTGTCGCCGAGTATGACATCAGGGAGGCTCGACTCTGATCCATGGAGACAGCTTCGCCGGACGCACGTAATGTTCTCTCGATGGAAGAGGGAGGCGACTTCGTCGAACCGTTCCGGATGTCTCGGGACAAGAATGAACTTCAGTTTGGGATCTGCTGATTTTAGTTCACGCCAAATGTCGATCAGAATCTGTTCCTCAGGGGCCATTGTGCTTCCCGCGACGAACACGCGATCGTTCGGATTGAGTTGAAATAGTTTTCGCAGGGAATTCGTTCGCGAATTATTTTTTTCGGTCGTCGCGCCGTCGTATTTCATTGAACCGGTCACGACAATTTCCGTCGGAGAGTCACCCACCAGTCTTCGGATGCGGTCGGCGTATTCCTCGCTTTGTGCTCCCCACCATGCGACCGATTCAATCGCTCGCCGAAGAACGGGGCGAAATCGCTTGTAGCCACGAAAGCTTCGCTCGCTGATGCGCGCATTGACGACGCAGATCGGAACGTTGCGCTCGTGAGCCGCGAGGAGGAGATTGGGCCAAAGCTCGAGTTCTGCGAGCACGAGCAAGCTGGGCGAGATTTGATCGAGCGTATGCCCCACCGCCCAGGAGAAGTCGAGCGGCGCGCGAAACGATGTCGCATCGGTGAGGCGCTCTCTCGCAACGGAGAGCCCGGTGTCCGTCGTGGAGGAAACGAGAAGCTGAAGATCCGGCCGATCACGGTGGATCCGCTCCACCAACGGGCGAGTCATCAAGACCTCACCGAGACTCACCGCGTGAAGCCAGACGCGTGATCGCGTTTGATCAACGGGGGGAGCATGGCCGAACAGCCGATCGGACATGTCACGACGATATTTCCCGGTGCGTGACGATTGGTAGAGCCAGTAGGGAAAAGTAAGCGTTAAGGCTGAAAGGTAGGCGGCATCAAAGAGTCGTTGCATCGAAAGATTCCATTCTTTCAAGGCGACCGATCAAACGTTGTCGGCTGGGTCATCCGGACCCAGTATTGTCAGACGGGCGCTCATGCTGGGTCGAGACCCAGCCTAGAAAAGAGTAGCCGGTCGTATCCATTCCAACCGGGTGGCCCAGGCAACTCGTTGCCTGGGTGCCGAAGGCACAAGAGGGCTTGGTCGATTGTATCCACCATCGCCCACTAGCTGGCCTTCAGCGCACCGCCACTCTTGCCCATGCAGCAGTTCTTGAACTTCTTTCCGCTTCCACAGGGACAGGGATCGTTCCGACCGACTTTCTTGTCACGATTTCGGATCGGCTCGACGGCTGTTTGCCCCTTGCTCGCTTCGATGGCGGCATCCTGCTGCTGGCGAATGTCTCCGTCTCCGGCGGCCGGGGGAGGAGCCTCCTGATACTGTTGATGTTCGACGTTGCTGATTCGCCATAGGTTGCTTACGAAGTTCGGATCGACATCTTCCAGGCGGAAGACGAGGCTCGTGACCTTGTCCTCGTAGCTCTCCCACATCCGCTCGAAGATTGCCTTGCCTTCGCGCTTGTATTGAACCTTGGGATCGATCTGGGCATAGCCGACGAGACCTATTCCGCTCCGCAAGTGATCCATCGCATAGAGGTGGTCCTTCCACCCCGAATCGAGGAACTGCAGGAGCAGCGTCCGCTCCACTTCGCGAAGCTCAGGACGGTAGTACGCTTCCCCCGCTTCGTGAGCATAACCCAGCACGGTCTTGCGATCGACGAGAGGTGTGTTGAACTCGAGCGTTTGCCCGAAACGATCCTCGATCCACTTGACGAGTCCGTCGAGCTTCGACGCCGCGACTGGAACGGTTGGATCGGGGATGTACTTGCAAACCTCGCGGTCGATTTCTTCTCGGAACTTGCCGTCACCGAGGAACCGCTTGCTCGCCTCGATCAGACGATCAAATACTTGTTCACGGCCGAGATTCTTGAACTCTTCCGGGTCTAACTGGGTGTTGAATCGCTTCGATGCCCAAGTGATCAGCCCTTCCCGATCGTAGACCGCATTTGGGTTTTTCGATTTATCGGGAAGGAAACGAGTCATTGCGATCTGGACGGGAAACTCGACTTCTTTTCGATCATAGATCTGGCGTGCTCGTTCCTTCATCTTGGCCGAAATGAAGGGAGCTTCAACCATTCCCTCTCGCTTCAGGTCCTCGACCTTTAGGCCCAGATGGAGGACTTGCTCCGACCAAGCAGCCAAGCTTTCGAGGCCATACTCCTCACCGAAGAACGCTTCCCCTTGGCTGAGGTCGACGTTATTGATGGTCTCTCTTGCCTTTTCGTAGATGAGAGCGGCGACACTTTCTCGACCGGCCTTTTTCAGGTCGTGCGATTTGACTTTCGCGTTGTAAAGGGCATTCGCTGCATTCGCGAGAGCTTCCCAATTCCATTCTTTCGCTTCGACATCCTCGCTCAGATGTTCTTCCATCCAATCGTTGATGAGAAGTTCCGCCCGCTGCAGCGCGATCTCGCGAGCCGAGGCTTCCGCTTGATGGAAGTCATCCCGATTGAATTCCTTCGACTCGAATTCCGTGCCGAGTCGCATCGAGGCCCAGGCGGCAAACGCCATCGGGCCGTAATTACGATCGAGGAAATTGGCGGTCGCTTTGTCGATCTGATGATCGAGCATCTCGGTGATGAGAACTTTGCCGTCCGCCCCCTCGAGCACTTCCTGGCGATAGGCATACACTCGCATGCGCTGCGAGTTCATGATCTCGTCGTATTCGAGGAGATTCTTTCGTGCTTCGAAGTGGCGTTCTTCGACTTTCTTCTGAGCCGCTTCCACGCGATTGGAAACCATGCGGCTTTCAATCGCCTCGCCATCCTTCATTCCAAGCGACTGAAGGATGCCTCGCACCCAATCTCCCGCGAAGATTCGCATGAGATCATCTTCGAGTGAGAGGAAGAACCGACTGGAGCCAGGGTCCCCCTGACGACCCGATCGACCACGAAGCTGATTGTCGATACGACGGCTTTCATGCCGTTCGGTGCCGACGATGTGCAGCCCGCCGGGACGGGCAGCGTGGTATGAGCTGATCAGTTCCTGGAGCTTTTCCTCGTCGAGCCCATGTTTGGCGGCAAGCTTCGAGGCATTGTTCCGCTCCGACTCCGTCGCGTTATCGACGGCCTGGGCGTACTTTTCCGCCTCTTTAATTTTTAGAGCCTGAGCCAACTCGATCGTCGGAAGCGGATCGCGAATCTTGTCTCCCTCGGCCCGCATGCCGTCCTTGTACTTGTTGACGGCTTCCGCCCAGACATCAGGGGGAATGTCGAGACGGCCAGCATACTGGGACTTCAAGTCCGCCCATGCCTGTGCTTCGGGATTACCACCCAGAATAATGTCGGTACCACGGCCCGCCATGTTCGTGGCGATCGTCACCGCTCCCTTTCGTCCCGCCTGTGCGACAATGTCGGCTTCTCGTTCCACGAACTTCGCATTCAGGACGCTGTGCTGAATGCCGATCCGTTCAAGCTTCTGGCTGACGAGTTCACTCTTTTCGATGCTGGTCGTGCCCACGAGAATCGGTCGACCCGTTTTGTGGACCTTGCGGACTTCATCGAGCACCGCCTTCCACTTCTCTTCGGCGGTACAGTAAATGACATCGGGAGCGTTTTGACGGCGGAGTGCTCGGTTCGTTGGGATGGCAACGACGTCGAGGTTATAGATCTTGTAGAACTCTTGCGCCTCGGTCATGGCGGTACCGGTCATGCCGCCGACCTTGTCGTAGAGCTTGAAGAAATTCTGGAAGGTGATCGTCGCGAGGGTCTGCGTCTCTTCCTTGATGCGGACTGCTTCCTTCGCTTCGACCGCTTGATGCAAGCCATCGCTCCATTGACGACCGACCATCTTTCGACCGGTGTGTTCATCAATGATGATGATCTCGCCGTTGTCGATGATGTAATCCTTGTCGCGCTTATAGAGGAAGTTCGCCTTGAGCGCATTGTCAATGAGGTGAGGCCATTCCATGTTCCCCGCGGTGTAGAAGCTTTCGACCCCCGCAAGTTTTTCGGCTTCCAACACACCTGCGTCAGTCAAATGGCAGGTGTGATCCTTTTCGTTGACTTCGAAGTGCGTCCCGTGTCGTAAGGAGACGGCGATCTGGTTCGCCTTCTTGTATTTTCCGGGATCGTCGATCGCGGGGCCCGAGATGATGAGGGGCGTTCGCGCTTCATCGATCAAGATGCTGTCGACTTCATCGACGATCGCGAAGTACAGGTCCTTCTGACACTGCAATTCTCGATTCGGCTTCATGTTGTCACGAAGGTAGTCGAAGCCGAACTCATTGTTGGTGCCGTACGTGATGTCGCAGCCATAATTCTCTTGACGTTCGTTCGCCCCCATCTGCGACTGGATCGCGCCGACCCGGAGTCCGAGGCCAGTGAAGAGAGGGCTCATCCATTCCGCGTCACGCCGGGCTAAGTAGTCGTTAACGGTGACGACGTGCACCCCTCGCCCCGTCAGCGCGTTCAGATAAGCGGGGAGCGTGGCGACGAGGGTTTTACCCTCACCCGTCACCATTTCAGCGATCTTGCCGTGGTGAAGAACCATTCCGCCGATGAGCTGCACGTCGTAATGACGCATTCCCATGAATCGACGACCAGACTCACGGCAGGCGGCGAATGCTTCGGGGAGAAGGCTGTCGAGCGATTCTCCGGCGGCCAGTCGCGCCTTGAATTTCGCGGTGATCTCTTTCAGCTCCTGATCGCTCAGGGCTTTCATCGCGGGTTCGAATTCGTTGACTTTGGCAACGATCGGTAAGAGACGACGGACCTGTCGCTCGTTGCTATTGCCGAAGACTTGCATCAGCCCCCGGTTGAGACCGTCCATCACGGAGTTGATTCCATCCGAGAGGCGATCCCAAATCTGACTTGCGTCCATCGATCTTTTTTCCGTCGTAAAAGGGAGGCTCACCGCTATCGCATGTTCAGCATGCCTAGCAAGGGGTGTGCCGTGGCAAAGCCCGCCAATCTCCTGGACTCTGCCGGAGGACTGGTCTCTGCTTTATATAAGTTATTGATCTCAAGAGGCTTATGATTCTCAGAGAGGATCGGAATACCCCTTGATCCACAAGGGTCGTCTGTATCGAACTCCCGAGGGAAGGCGAGACGGCGACCTCATTTGTCACTCAAATGTTACTTGCCCTGCCAAACTAGGTCAATTTCGGGACCGACGGTCGCGTAAATGGGGCAAAGTTTGAGGATCGCGGTTGGGACTATTTGCAATGCTTGATCGTTCCGAGACAATTCAAGGGAAATTCAAAGGGGGACCGGTCGAACTTGCCAGAGAAGATACTCTTCCTTTGCCCGTCGTCCGTACCTTTCTACGTTAAGTTCGAGTCAAATTCGGTTTGAGTACCAGTGTGGTTCGCCGATCTTTCCAGGAGATCGTCATGTCCGTGACCCCCAGCGGGAAATACAAGCGAGTGCTGTTAAAGGTGAGTGGTGAGGCATTGGCCCCTCCCTCCGAGAACGGCATCGATATGGAAGAGGTTCGAGCGCTGGCCGATCAAATCGCCCGGTGCAGCAAGACCGGATGCCAGCTCGCGATCGTGGTCGGCGGTGGAAACCTGATCCGCGGTTCTCGACTGAGCGCCCAGAGCAACGTCATTCAGGAATCAACCGCCCATTACATGGGGATGCTCGGGACCGTCATCAATGGCCTGGCATTGCAAGATGCGCTCGAGCACATCGGGTGCGAGACCCGTCTGATGACCGCGATCCGAATGGATGGCGTCGCGGAGCCGTTCATCCGCCGACGCTGCACCCGCCACCTCGAGCGAGGGCGGGTCGTGATTTTAGCCTGTGGTACCGGGCAACCTTTCGTGACGACCGATACGGCCGCAGCCTTGCGAGCCTGTGAAATCGGCGCGGAAATGCTTCTCAAGGCGACGAAAGTCGACGGAGTCTACAGTGACGACCCTGTGAAAAATCCACATGCTGTCTATTACGAGAAACTGAACTATCATCAGGTGCTCGAGCAAAACCTGCGGGTGATGGACATGACCGCCATCGGCCTGTGCATGGACAACAAGATTCCAATCACCGTGTTCAACTATCTGAAGGAAGGGAACATCGAACGGGCCGTCGCCGGCGAACGAGTCGGAACCGTCGTCTCCGTGAGTTGATCCACGTGATCCTGTTCAAAGGGAACCCACATGACTGAAGACGAGATTCTTTTAGACGCTGAAGAACGAATGGAGAAAGCAGGAGACTTCTTCCGTCAGGAACTGATCGGCCTCCGCACGGGACGGACTTCCCCCGCGCTCATCGACAGCGTTCGCGTGATTTATTACGGCAATCCGACCCCTCTCAAGCAGATTGCCAACGTGTCGGCTCCCGAACCTCAACAGCTCGTCGTTCGCCCCTTCGATCAGGGAGTCTTGAAGGACATTGAAAAGGCGATTTTGACCAGCGACCTTGGTTTGACGCCGCAAAATGACGGCAAAATCATCCGCATCACCGTGCCGGCCCTTTCCGGCGATCAGCGTAAGAAGCTCTCCGCACGTGTGAAGGATCTGGCGGAGGATGCTCGCGTTTCCGTTCGCAATATCCGTCGTGACGCCAACAAACACGTGGATACCGCGGAAAAGGAAAAGACCCTTACCGAGGATGACAGCAAGCGGATCAAGGAATTGATTCAGGACCTTACAAAGAAGTACGAATCCAAGATCAATGAAGCTGCCGAAAAGAAGACGGCAGAGATCATGGAGTAGATCCTTCTCGGGCCGGTGTTGCTCCCAAGCGACCGGCTCCATGCTTGCACGCACCAACGATGAACCGAGGCCACGGGTGACCCGCCCGTGGCTTTTTTCATTTCCGGCTCTCGTCCCTATTTGTTCGCTCCGGTAGTTTAGGGGAATGAATGATTTCAAAGGGATTGCGAATTTCCTTTTCGAAGTAGGGCACCTTTCCGTGACTCCCAGGTCCGGTTTTGCGTTGCTTGGGACCGGGCCGCAAAATGTCGCGGAGCATTCCTTTCGCGTTGCCTGGATCGGTTACTTGTTGGCCCGGCTGGATGGGACCGCGGATGCAAGCCGCGTCTTGCTCATGGGAATGCTTCACGACCTTCCCGAGACCAGAACAGGGGATCTTCATTCGCTCAGCAAGCACTACGTTCAGGCGGACGCCCCTCGTGCTCTCCGCGATCAACTTGCACCCCTTTCGTTCGGTATTGAACTCGAAGAACTTTGGAGCGAATACGAAGCCGGGATGACGCGCGAGTCACAGCTTGCCAAAGATGCCGACCAGATTGAACTTCTCCTCACGCTCCGGGAACAGGAATCACGCGGACAGACGAAAGCCAGTGAATGGCTCGATCGAACCGTTGCACGGATTCAAACTGACCTGGGAAGTAAAATCGCCAGAGCAATCGTCGGAGGGGATCCGGGACACTGGTGGGAATTCGCGAACGGCCCGGCGCCTCCTCAAGAGGATGACTCGGATGCGGAGT
Organism: bacterium; assembly: GCA_019748235.1. GTDB lineage: Bacteria > Planctomycetota > Planctomycetia > Kolteriales > Kolteriaceae > JAIEPU01. The sequence goes on along the minus strand of JAIEPU010000155.1, from coordinate 6,001 downwards.
AATGATGGCGACTGATCGGCGCATAGAGAAGATCGAGCGAGTCGTCGCGAATCGGCAGCAGGGAGCACTCGTTCTCGAGGACGTTGCTGATCCCTATAACGCAGCCGCCGTTTTCCGCTCGTGCGACGCCCTTGGATTTCAGACCATTCACCTGGTTTTTGAAAAGGAAAAGCGGTTCGATCCTCAGGAGATTGGCCGCTATACCGCGACGTCGGCCAACAAATGGCTCGACTTCGTTTACCACGACTCAATCGTGGAATGTCTCAGCACGTTACATGCGGATGGATTTGAGACCATCGCGACCGTCGTGGAGGGAGGGGAAGAGACGCTGCAGGAGGCAAAGATCGAGTCTGCCCGCGTTGCAATTCTTTTGGGAAACGAAAAGCGGGGGTTGACCCCTCAAGCGATCGAGCTTTCTCAACGGCGCATTTCCATTCCGATGCTTGGAATGATGGAAAGCCTCAATCTTTCGGTCACCGCATCGATCTTCATGTTTGAGATCACCCGGCAACGAAAACATCTGGGAGGACAGGCCTGCTTTGGCCTTCGAGAAAGCGAAGCGAACGAATTGAAATCCGAGTTCCTGAACAAAAACAACGTCGTCACGCGACGACGGAATTAACGAGCGGCTTGTCCTCTTGCCCCTTGTTCGCCTTGATTCGTTCCAGGCGATGCATCGCCATCGTGCTGCGGATGACGAAATTGACGAATGCTGCCGCGCAAAGAAAACTGAGCAGTCCGCTGAAGACCGCCAGGGAAGCGAGGCTCATCGTCCATTCGTTCATCTGCGTCAGCGAGAGGCCGGCAGCCCCGCTGAAGACAGAGGTAAATGCTTGCATGCTTCGTTGGCGAACCTGCCGGCTTCGACGGCGCCCGGTCAGGCATTCGTTCGCGAAATGTTCGCAGTTGTAGAAGACGAGATTGTAGTGTTGCCAAAGGAGCTTCCCCTTGGCACGGTTGAAGATTTCTTCGAGGCCGAAGGTTATCTCTCGAACGAGGACCGGTTGGGCTCCGCCCGCTCCTTCGATGATCCCTTCCCAGGTATTTCTTCGGACGATGGCTTCCGGTTGGCGCACCAATTCAACGATCGAGTCGTACCCCCAGTGAAGTCGCGCGATCGGAAGTCGGCGGAAATCCAGGAAGTGATGCCAGAATCCACCGTAGTGGATTTTCCAATGGCGAACGCAGGCTTTCATGGTTCGCTCTCCCTCGCCCCGGAGATTACTCCAGTTCCGTTGATTCCGGAGAGTACTCCGTGTCCTTTCGTCGTCCATCTCAGCCCCTCGCCACGAGCGAAGAGCAAATCTAGTTCCCAAAGGCGGACGAGGGCGTGCGGGAGGGGTCCTCGTCCGCTAGCTCAGAGGGGAAAGGCTCACCCGTTTCCAGCGAGCACCTTCACCTATTCCTTGTACGATCCACGAGTCATTTTCTCGGGTTGGTACAAAGCCATTTGCTATCGAAAGGATCGGATTTTTTACGCTCCAGAGGACGGCAAAAATGGCTCTGAAACTTACGCTTCACAAACTCCTTCGTCAAAAAGAGGAGCGGTCAAATTCTCTGAATAGTGAAGCCGAATCGCCGCGATTGAGGCGGATGCCGATCTCCTTGAAAACAATGGATTTAGTGATCGATCCAAACGAGATGACTCACTCAATCTGGCTGTCAAAAAAGTTATCGTTTCCACTCAAGTCGCCGACGGTGAACGATAGGGAGATGACGAAGGGGAGAGAACCATGAACAAGACGGATAGTACCGAAATCCAATTGCGTTTCGCAAGGGGATTTTGGTCGTGATTCTTTTCACGAGTGACATCAGCATGTCACTCGTGTGAAAGGCATTCAGAGGAATCATTTTTCTGGGGTAGCGGCGGAGAGGAATTGGATGCCGACCTCGTAGGTTCCTTTCTTCGATTCCTCGACATACACCACCCGCCCGGTGAATTTCTTCGGCCGACCGTGCATCTCGACATTCCCCACGACCTGACTACTGATCGGAGGAGGACTGGTTGTCGAGAAGGAGAAACCTCCCTCGCCGATATTACTGGTGGATCCCTCCACTTCGTGTGCTGCTTCCGTCGCAACCACGCGAACGGCGAAGCTTTCTTCCGCGCGCGCGAACCGGCGACGCTCTTTTGGCTCGGTCGCGATTCGATTCTTTCCCTCGGCTTTTGCCCGATAGAGCGCTCGGTCGGCGTAACCAAAGAGTGTTCGCTCGTCTTCGCCGTTCGCCGGAAAGCAAGCGATGCCTCCCGAGATGGTAACGCCGTCTTTCGCGAATTCCGTTTCGACGGCCTTGCGAATACGCTGCGCCACTTCGAGACCGCCGGTCAGATGCGTTTGTGGCATCAGCACCACGAACTCCTCTCCTCCCCAGCGAGCCACGAGGTCTGTTTGACGCGTCGAGTGAATGAGAATCTCTGCCGTTGCTTGCAGAAGATGGTCGCCGACCGCGTGCCCCTTTTGATCGTTAACTTGCTTGAAGTTGTCGAGATCGAAGACCGCAATGAGAAACTCCGAGCCATATCGTTTCGAGCGAGCGAGCTCCGCCATGACACGTTCTCGATAAACGCGTCGATTCCCCAGTCCCGTCAGGGGATCACGAGTCGCCTGCTCTCGAAGTTGAGTCAGCATTTCCGGATTGATAATTCGAGGCGATCCGAGTTCTCGCGCGATGTTGACGAAGTAATCGATCGAGGCGACGCGAAGTCCTACGTCCCGGCCAAGCTGTTCTTTCAAATGAAGACGATGGCTGACGAGGAGTCTGCAGATCTCTCTCGCACGGGCCGGCTCGTAGAGGATATGGGCCAGATTCCAAATCGCCTCGGTATAGACTTGTTCCCCGTGATGAGAGAGCGGTTCAGCGAGAAGATGAGAATCATTCTTCTCAATGCTCAGAGCGATGTTTTCCAGCTCTGAATCCTCGAGAAAGGCAGGCTCGTCGATGGGATGAGGAATCCTATTCATGGTTGCGTCTTCATGGTCGATCGACGGTCCTCTGTTCTGTCACTCACAAGTTGGCGTCAGTCGCTGGATGTGTGGTGAACCGGTTAAGTGAGGTTCGGCCTCCGTTTTATTGCCCGTTGAATCCTCGTCTAATAGAGTCCAGGCGGCGGTCAAAGTCAAACGGGCACTTGACGAGAAGATCCAACTTCGGGTTTGGATCCGCATGACTGATCGTCACACGTAACATTGCTCGAAAACAATAGAGGTAAGAGGATGTCAGCAATCAGCTTTAAAATCCTTGCTGATGATTCTCAATCTCGCGCGCGGACGGCTATCCTCACGACTCCGCACGGTGAAATCGCCACTCCTGTTTTCATGCCGGTGGGGACGCGAGCGTCAATCAAAGGATTGACTCCTCAGCAGGTCAAAGAGACCGGCGCGAGCATCATTTTGTCGAATACCTATCACCTCGCGCTACGACCAGGGTCCGATGTCGTCGCGCAGCTTGGCGGGCTTCATCGATTCATGGGATGGTCAGGTCCCATTCTGACCGACAGCGGAGGCTTTCAAGTATTCAGCTTAGAAACTCTCCGGAAGCTCGATGACGAGGGAGTCGAATTCAAAAGCCATTTGGACGGAGCGATCCTTCACCTCACCCCCGAGCGCGCGACGAAGATCCAAGAGGAACTTGGGGCTGACATCGCGATGTGTTTCGACGAATGTCCCCCGGCCGGTGGACCGATCGAGCAGGTGGAGCAGGCGGTCGATCGGACGACGCGCTGGGCCCGCAAGTGCCGAGACGCCCATAGCCGCCCCGATCAGGCTCTCTTTGGAATCGTTCAAGGAGGACTTCACGAGTCGCTTCGTGCGAAATCGGCCCGCGAATTGGGCGAACTCGACTTTCCCGGATACGCAATCGGAGGACTGAGTGTCGGTGAATCGATTGACGAGATGTATTCCACGCTCGATTTCACGGTTCCGATGCTTCCCACCGACAAGCCCCGTTATCTCATGGGAGTAGGGCGGCCGGAGGATTTGATCGAAGGGGTCGCGCGTGGGATTGATATGTTCGATTGCGTGATGCCGACCCGAAACGGTCGTAACGCGTCGGCCTTCACCTCAAGGGGAAAAGTGAAACTCCGAAATGCCCAGCATCAACGGGACGAGTCACCGCTGGACCCAAAATGTGGATGCTACACCTGCCAGAATTTCTCTCGCGCCTACCTTCGGCACCTTTTCATGGTGGAAGAGATGCTCGGTCCGATCTTGGTCTCCCTGCACAACATCGCGTTTTACATCCAGTTAATGGCAGAGATTCGGACGGCCATTCACGAGAAACGGTTTGTCCAGTACCGCCAGGATACCCTTGCCGGTTGGGGACAGTCTCCTTAACATCCCTGGATTGATAAGGTTCGGGACGACTGAAGTGATAGCTTCTGTCGCATGCGGGAACCGTTCGTCGCGGGGTGATTTGTTAAAAGCTGATTTCGGTCCCTTCCATGATCGAGATTTTCACCTCTCAAAGACTGGCCGATTCCGGCAATCTTTGGCGAACGACAAGAGATTGGGACCTTCATGCCGAAGGCGTGTAGTGTCGCAACGATTGTTCTCGTCGTGACTTATGGCGTCACAGCATCCTTGGCGGAGCCGGGGATGGCAGCGGAGAGATTCGTGGGGAGAAATGCCCCTCATCGACCGTTCCCAACTCGTTTCGCCGTGCCTCGATCACCAGACATCGGAACATGGGAATGATTGATACGCTTGTGTTTACACTTCTTGCATTCCAGGCAGAGGCTCCGGCGGCGGCACCAGCCGCTCCCGCACCTCAGCAGCCAGACATGTTTTCGAGTCTCCTTTTTCCCCTCTTGGCCACGGCCGCGATTCTGATCCTCATGAACGTGTTCCGTCCGCGTGAGGATAAGAAGCAGAAAACCCTCATTGACTCTCTCGAGAAGAATGATCGGATTCTGCTGGCCGGGGGCGTGTATGCGAGAGTAATCAATGTAAAGCCTGATGTGGATGAAGTCGTGGTCCGGGTCGACGAAGATCGAGACGTGAAAATGACCGTGACGAAATCCGCAGTTCTGCGCAAGGTAGAAAAGTCCGAGAAGGACAAAGAGAACAAAGAGAAGACTTCTTAGTCCGCGTTGCCGCGGGTGCAGCCATCGAATCGAGCACAGGTTAACATGAAAAATCAGATGTCGCGGATCGTCGTCATCATCGTGACGATCCTTTTTGCCGCTTACGCCGTTTCAGACACTCGCAAGTTCAAGCTTGGGCCTGATCTGACGGGCGGTACCATCCTCGTGTACCGGGTTCAGGATCCGAGCGCGGTGAACATCAACGAGATGATGCCCGCGATCAAGAATCGACTCGATCCCGCCGGTCTGAAGAACTTTGTCATCAGGCCGCTCGGCAACGATCGCATCGAAATCGTCATGCCCGAGGCAAAGCCCGAAGAAGTCAAAGATATCAAGTATCGGGTGAGCACGGTCGGACAGCTCGAATTCCGCATTGTCGCGGATCGAAGGCGTCATAGCACCGAGCTCGACATGGGAGCGAATGCCTGGGAGCAGAAGGAACTCCGCAAGGGGAAGGCGTTCTTCATTCCCTATGGCGTTTGGGTTCCGATTCCGAAGGTTGGTCCGAATGCTGATCCAGAGTTGATCGAGAAGGCAAAGGCGGCGCAGGGCCTTAAAATCACGGACGATGTTTGGTTCCGCCCGGCCGATTCGCTCAATGACGTCGACATCACGGACGCCAAGAACGTCGTTCGAAATATTGACGGCACGGAATACGTGGCCAGTGAGTGGTCCCCCGGCGACCTCTTCTTCGATCAGGACAATCTCGTACGGACGAACGAGGAGACCGGCGAGCACTACGTCCTCATGTACACTGATCAGTACAACGTCACAGGCGAGTACTTGACGCGTGTGGACAAGCAGGCCGATTCAGACGGTCGACCCGCGCTCGGTTTCAATTTCAACGATACCGGTGCGACTCTCTTCCGCAATCTCACCACGGAATTCAAGCCGGACGGAGAACATCACTATCGGCTC
>JAIEPU010000012.1 GCA_019748235.1 bacterium | reverse complement strand
TGTTAAACATCGGATCGAAGGGCTTCGTGTCTGCCTTGTCGGTGACATCAGCCATAGCCGCGTCGCTCGAAGCAATATTCGCGGGCTCAAGAAACTGGGGGCGGAAGTCGTCGTCTGCGGTCCGAAGACACTCATCCCGAAACAAATCACATCGCTCGGCGTGGAAGTGAGCCACGATCTGGACGAGGTCATCCCGAACTGCGACGTCATCAACATCCTTCGCATTCAATTCGAACGGCAACGAACGGGGCTTTTCCCCTCGATCAGTGAGTATCGGCACCTCTTCTGTGTTGATGCCCGCCGAATGGCGCTCGCGAAGAACGATGTCTTGATCCTCGCGCCGGGGCCGATCAATCGGGGTGTCGAGATCAGTCCCGAAGTCGCCGATGGACCGAATAGCCGTATCCTCGATCAAGTTTCGAATGGACTCGCGGTTCGAATGGCGAGTCTCTATTTGACGACCCAACACGCTAAGCCTGTGGAGGCCGTATGACGTTGCTCTGCATTCGCGGAGGGCGGGTCATCGACCCCAGTCAGCAGATCGATCAAGAGGCTGATCTTTGGATCGAGGATCAGCGAATAGTCGGCATTGGACCACGTCCCGCTTCGAAGACGTACGAGATCCTCGATGCGCGCGGCATGCTCGTCGTCCCCGGCCTGGTTGACATGCATGTACATCTCCGCGAACCCGGAGACGAAAACAACGAAACGATTGAAAGCGGCACCCGGGCGGCGCTCGAAAGTGGCTTCACCAGCCTCGCGATTATGCCTGATACCGAGCCCGCCATCGACAATCAATCTTCCGCCGAATTCATCACCGCCCAAGCCAAGCGCGCGGGAAACGTCAACGTCTTTCCGATCGGCGCTTTGACGAAGGGGCGGCAAGGGGAAGAACTCGCGGAGATGGGGGGACTCGTCGAGGGAGGCGCGGTCGCATTTTCTGACAGTGATCAAAGTGTCTCGAATCCCGAGATCATGCGCCGCGGGCTCGAGTATGCGTCGATGCTGGGAAAGACGGTTCTCAGCCGACCGGAAGTGGAAGAACTGACTCGTCGCGGCATCATGAACGAAGGTTTCGTCAGCGTGACGCTCGGCATGCCGGGCATACCCGCGGCCGCGGAGCAGATCCAAGTCGACCGAGACATTCATCTCGCCAAATGGACCGGCGGAAAGCTGCATTTGCAATGTCTGAGCTGCGAAGGGAGCGTGGAATCTGTTCGCCGCGCGAAAGCGGAAGGCTTTGCGGTCAGCGCGGAGGTCTGCCCTCATCACTTCACGTTGACCGATGATGAGTTCCGCACATTCGACAGCAACTTTAAAGTGAATCCTCCCCTTCGAACGCCGCGCGATGTGCAAGCGATCATTCGTGGACTGATTGATGGGACGATCGAAGTGATCGCCTCGGATCATTCCCCTTATGCGGATGAGCTCAAGCTTCGGGAATTGGACGAAGCCCCGTTCGGGATGATCGGCATCGAGACGCTTCTCCCGATTTCGATTCACTCCCTCATCGAGCCAGGTCATCTCACCTGGTCGCAACTGATCGAGAAGCTGGCGACGAATCCAGCGCGCGTGTTAGGAATTAATCGCGGAACGTTAAAGGAAGGCCGACCGGCCGACGTCACGATCATCGATCCGAATGAAGAGTGGAAGATCGACGTGCGTAAATTCCGTTCTCGCTCACACAATTGCCCGTTCCACGGCTGGTCGATGAAGGGGCGTGTCGTGTCGGTGCTCGTCGCTGGCCAAGTTCGCTTCACCCGAATTCCGGCAAACCGAGCCGAGATCTCTGCAGAACGTCGATAACGATCGACCTTATTTCTCTCGTCTGTCCGGATTGCGGGCTGGTTCGATCACATTGGGATCAGCGTCGTCGGATTTCGGTGGCGCAGGTGCCGTTGCGGTTTTCGGCGATGAGGGAGGGGCCGGAACTGGCGACTTCGGTGGTTCCGTGGAACTTGCTGGCGGGACGGGATTAACTACTTCGGCGGCTGGCTCTTTCACCTCGAAGTATTTCGAGGGGTCCTTGATAAACTTCACCCGATTCGCTTCGTTGGTAAACAAGAATCGATAACCTCGAAAGAGCGCACTGATTCCATAATGCCCCTTCTGACCAGGATGACCTTCCTTCGTCAGTACGGGATCGTTTCCATCCGCCGCCACATCCAAGTCCGAATGCGATGCCGCCTGCGCGACGAACTTGGTCCGGTCCGCATCATTGGCAAAAGAGTAAAGGCGGTTTTTGTAGATGACGGCGAACTTCGGCTTGCCGAACTCCGCTTTCCCAGACGCCAACGCCGCAACGTCAAGCCCCCCCAGTGTGGGGTAATAACGAGCGGGATCAGAGAGAAAGGCTTCCTTCTCTAATTCCGAGGTAAAGCGAATCCGTCGCCCTTCGAAAATGGTTTCAATTGACGGATCGCCAGCCCGAAGCGTCTCCCCCTCGACGAGCGCGACCGGTGAATACCCTTCAAGAATGAGATCGGCGTCTTGATACGCCTTTGGGTCCGCATCGAACTTTGCTTTCTCCTCAGCGGTGGCAAAGAGATAGAGACGCCCTTTATCGACACTTCGCTGATCGATGATGCCCGGCACCAGCAGGCCAGAATCCTTGTAAGCCACCATACTGAACCCGCCAAGCGCGGGGGCGAACAGCGCCGGCTTCGCGGCAAACTTTTCCTTGTTCGCACCGTCTGCAAAGAGATAGGTCTGCCCATCGAAGTCGGACGCATTGGAAGGCTGACCGTCGAGGACTTCATTCTTCTCGATAAGGGCCACGACATCCTTGCCGGAAACGGCGGTTGCGGGAGGAGCGACCAAATACTTGCTGATCGTAGCCGGATTTACTGAAACCGATGCCGAAGCCTGTTGCTCGGCCGTCAGCTTCGGAGGAGCGGGCCTTGAACTCCCCTGCCCGAACGCTTGAGGGCTGATCGCCCACATCAAAAGGGATGAAGTCAAGAGTGCCGAAATTCGCTTGTTCATGACAAACCAATCGTGCGGAGCCGAGGGATTCCAAACCCAAGGATAAACGGAATCAGCTGCGAATATTGAGTCGAACTTCAAAAACGGAAAACGCGTCGCGGGATGGCTCCATTAGAACCGGCGCGACGCGAAATGTTTCGCAAATAATGTGCTGGTGTTAGCGAGCCGCGACCGATCCCGAGCCATCAATCGCGAATTGAGCGATCACCGCACTGCGCGAGTTGCCGTGCGCGAATGTCTCATTGTTCATCTGCTTTCCCGTGAAAACGTGTTCGACGGTGTAGGCAGCATAGGGGTCCTGCACTTCCGTCAAGATGGGATAATACAGATCTTCGTGCCCGCAGATCGCATCCTTTTCCGCCATGCAACGGGTGCGGATTTTGACGATGCCGGCATCAATTCGGGCACAGCCCCCTTTGTCGCAGAAGTTGGTGTTCATCGAAATGGGAGCGGTTTCGATCGCAACAACCTCTTGAATGACGTCCCCCGCGAGATGCTTCACCAGCGCGACGAGTGCCTCGCGCTGCTTTGTCTCAGCCTTTTGATCAACAATGAGGAGGGCCCGCGTCTTGACGGCATCACCGAGACCGAACGTCTTGTCCCCATAGACGACGGCCACGACCATCCGCCCCGAAAGGTCGACGCCATTGAATGATCCCTGGGTCACTTTCCAGGCCATGGTTGCCTTGTTCCCCACGATGTTGAACTCGCCATTGGCGAAACAGGGACCGGTCCAAATGTCGGCATTCCGGGCCTCGAGGTATTCTCCTCGGATCTGATCCGCCTGAGCGGGAGCCAAGGCCACGACCAACAGGAACGCAGCCGTCAACAAGCCTGCACAACGCATCATGAAGATCTCCTGCGAAGATTTAGCGTCGAACTTGATAACACCGTCGGCCGAGAGAACCGAATCGAAACTATTCTATCATCCAAGGGCTCAGAAGGTTAGGTCAAGGAGTATCCAGTCGATTTGAAGACGCCGCGAAAGAACTCACCCGTTATTGTCCACCAAACCCAATGAACACCGCGCCAAGGTACTGTATCGCGTGCTCGCATTCGTGCCGAAATCGCTCGCCATAACGAGAATACTATTCGCAGTGGCGGTGCATCCTTTATCGACAGATTCCTTTTGCAACCAATCGATGACTTCGGGTCCTGGACTTCCCCCTCGGACAACACGTCCGATGGTGATGTGCGGCCGAAATGGGCGATGCTCGGGCCGGTATCCGGTCTCGGCCAGTGTGGCTTCAAGGTCTGCATGAATACGCTGGAGTGAACCTGATGGATCGGCCGCGCCGACCCAAAGGACATTTGGCCGACGGAGATCGGGAAAGCACCCGACCCCGGCCGTGCTCCAATCGAACGGATCGTGCTTTTCGGCCACTTCCGCGACCCGATCACAGATCTCCGGGATGGTCTGATCAGGCACATCGCCGAGAAAAACAAATGTGATGTGCCAATTCTCAGGCCCGACCCATCGGACCCCTTCGCTCGGCGAAGAGCGAACTTCCTTCGTCATCCGCTGGATTGCTTGCCGTTGCTTCTCGCTGATCGGCAAGGCGACAAAAGTCCGAATCATCGACATCTCAGAACGCTCCTCATTGCCGATGCGATTGTAGCCGCCTGATCATATTCTTGAAAATCCCAGCCTCTGCCCGTCCTCGGACCCGTTAATGTGGGGGCGAACGGCCCACTTCTTTTTCAATTTCTTGAATTTTCGCGAAGGATTGGCTCCTCATCGTTCCAAAGACTGATGAGTGAAATTGAGAGGACGTCTGTGAGTGATGAACGAGAGCGAATCTGGCACGAGTCAGCACTGCGCTCGGCCGCACTCTCGGGAGATCAAGTCGCCTGGCAAACGCTCTTCGATGGGACGTACGACTCGGTCTATCAGAAGCTTCATGCAAAAGCGGATCCTCTCACCGAGGAAGTGATTCAGGAGACTTGGATCGTCGCCGCCCGAAGGCTGGTTGATTTCGATCCAAGACGAGGGAGATTCGAAGCTTGGCTCGTGGGGATCAGCCGACGGGTCCTTGCCGACCATCGTCGAGCGGCGGCGCGTCGCGCGGGACTGCCGCTCGATTTTGATCCACCGGAACAGACCGATGATGACACGAGCGATTATCCCAGCGAGGAGATTCACCAAGCGATGGCGCGACTCCCCAATCAATACGCCCACGCGCTCACGCTTCGCTACTTACAAGATGGAGAGGTGTCGCAAGTCGCGCGGCTGCTTCAAGTTTCCTACAAGGGTGCGGAATCCATTCTCAGCCGGGCCCGCGAGGCTTTTCGGAAAGCGTTTCGAGGAGGAACGAATCAATGACCGACCCTAACGAGCTAAGAAACGCTCTCCGCGTCCAAACAAGCCGGATCATCGCGAGTTCGTCTCGCTCGCGTGCCAAAGGGCCTTGGGGAATGGTCGCTGTCGCTTATGCCGCCGGTGTTTTGACGATCGTAGCGATCAATCATTTCGAGTCGCCGATTCGTCCGACGGTTGACGCTCCAACAGTTGCCGAAAAGAACGACGCCAAACGAACGTCTAAGCCAATCATCGCTACAGAACCGAAAAAAGAATCCGTTCTTATTCCGATTGCATTGCAGTTAGAGCTGACCGCATTGAAAGCCTCAGCGGAGAATGGACGAGAGCTTTTCCGACAAGCGGGAGATGAATATCTCGCGAGCGGCGACGAGAAGAACGCAGCCAGGTGCTATGCGAACTATCTCGCGAAATCACCGCCGACGAAATCGTTGACACGTGAACCGGACGATAGCTGGCTTCTCGCGGTGTTGAAACTCGACCGCAAAGAAAGTGAACGGCCCCATTCGGAGGAGATTTGGAAATGAGCAAATGGATGACTCTGAGTTTATCATTGCTACTGACGTGCATCGTCGCTGCGGACGCGCCCTCAAAAGACGATCCTTTGAATGAGAACATTCTTTGGGACTCGATTTCGCAAGAGGTAGAGAGTCATCCCGACGTTCGTGTTGCCGAAGCTGAGCTTCGACTTGCGGAAAGCCGACTTCAGCTCGCGCGAATGAAAGTCGGAGAAGCGATGCTGAAAAATAAACTCGACCTAAGTTCCGCTGAAAAAAAGCTTGCAGCAACCAAAGCGAGCCTCGCAGCCGCACAAGCAATCGCAAAAGAGACTCAAGAACTGTTTCGCAGAGGTGCAGAATCGGACGCGACGAGACGAAAGGCGGAAGTGAATGTTCATGTCGCAGAGAGCGATCTACATGACGCAATGCTGCAAATCTCCCTTTTAAAGATGCAGGAGTTGATGCGCAAAAAGTCACTGAATAGCTCGACGTCTCACACTTCCATTACGAAGGTCTATCCGATCGGCGACATACAAATCGCGCCAGAGAGGGTTATGGAACTTTTAAAGACAGATCGCGGAATAAATCCTGTCGATTCAATGGAGTTACAGTATTTGGAAGCTAGCAAGACGTTGGTAATCACTGCGTCGCGAGAGCGTCTCATTAAGATCGAAGCGCAGCTCGATTTGCTTCGCCGCGCGGGAAATGCGTTTGCTCCAAAGTGAAATCCTTTATCGCGAGAAACTCGCCATCAGTTTCGAACTGAACTGTGTAAGGCGGGCAATGTGTTGAACCGGATAATCAGAGACTCACATCTCGTGCTTTCGACAATCGTGAGCACTCCGTACGCTGGAATGCTAACAGTACTGCTGACGTTGAGTGATCAACGGCTTGGTCGGGCGCCAGAGGATTTTCAGCGTATGAATGGTCACTATTCAAGATTGTTCGCGTGCTTCGTCGTTACGCTTTGTCTCCAAGGCGCATCCGCTGCGACGCCGGAGGAGACGATTGCGCAGATAAAACTTCGGAACAAGGAATCGCTATCAAAACTAAAGACTTGGACGGGAAAAGCGAAGTTGTCATTCGCGCAGGACGAAAGCCACCGCACGTCGAAGCCTCTCGGCCAAATCGCATTAGAGAAATGGATTTCCTATCGGCAGAGTGCGGTGCTGCAAAAGCCCGAGGCTAGGTTTGATCCAGAAATGATTCGCTGCCTGCTCGCCCTATCGCTGGGTGAAGTGGATATCCACGAAGGAGATGTCGAATTCGCCTTCGACGCGGCCACACAGATCCGACGATGGAACTGGTCGAGCAAAAGCATGTTTACAAATGGTGTAGAACTGACTGAGCCCTATGCGATATTCAACGGAATGTTTAAAGACGATCTTTTTTTTCGATTCGGCCCTGCCCCACCGAAGAGAGGAAGCTACATGGCAACTATCCATGAAAAGGATGGGGCTCAATTTTCAGGATATCGCTCCCTGGATTTCGATCCTACGTTCTTCTTCACCATCGAGGGTAAACCGTTCGATTATCTGGATGCTTTTATCTCCACGAACGAATACAAGCAAAACGTGGAGTGCTCTGAGTCTGATACAGAGATCGTCATTACATCAAAGCAACCCAATAGCACGCAAATCATGACGTTTACACCTGCAGGATTGCTTTCAAGATACGAGTTCCAATCTGATATGATCCGAACGTTTACCAAGATCGATTGGGAATCGATCAACCAAGCCTGGGTTCCTCGTTACTATCACTATCGCAGTTTTGGTTCGAGCGAGCAGCGCACGCCAACGAATGTTCGAATTGTCGTTTTCACCAACAACTCGGTAAACACGCCGCTCTTTTCTCGCGAGTTCTCTTTGCATGCCCTTGGGGTACGTGAAGGTGACATGATTCAAGACACTCGGACCGGAGAGACGAGGTTCGTCACGGAAGAGGATTGAACGGATTGGATCTAATAGCCCGGTTCATTGTCGATCCGGCATTTTTTCAGATAGCGATCGTGCTGAGTCAAGACGACCCATCCTACATTAGACCACGTTGATCCTCAAGCCGGTCAAACGCCGTCCGAAACGGTCGAGCAAATTTGAATTGAGGCATGTGCCATCCACTTCCCCCTCAAAAACGCACAAAGGCCGGCCCAAACCGATTGGAGTGGGGACCGGCCTCGCGTGGAGTTGAAGAATATTACTTCTTCTCTTCGGCCTTGGGAGCCTCGGCAGGAGCGGCAGCGGCCGGCTCAGCAGGCTTGGCTTCGGTGGCGGCCGGAGCGGCGGGCTTGGCCTCTTCCTTCTTCGGCTCGCAGCCAATGGTCGAGACAGCGATCATCGCGCAGAACAGCGACGCGAGAAGCGTACGCATGGTGTGTATCTCCATGGTTAGAATGACCCTTTGAACTGACCCCCCTGGGCCAATCCACTGTCCGCCCGCCGCGCTTCCTGACCGCCCATCTTCGCAATGCGAAGAACGCTGCCGGTGCCCGATATTTCGGTCGAACAAGTTTGCTCGTAGCAATAGAGCCACGGATCATCCTAGTTATTCCCGAAATCGAAAGATTATTCCGAAAACGTTTTTTTCACCAAGAACCTGCCCTTTGCCACGAATTTCGGGAATAATCGTAAGCGTCATTGTCTCTTAAGGAACTGAGGCGGCCATGGCGGGTCAAAAGTCGCGGATAACGGCACAGGCGCTCGTGGAGAATTATCTCCACTCGCTCTACCGTTACGCCTATCGGCTGACATCGTCGGCTGTGGACGCGGAAGATCTCGTGCAAGAGACTTTCCTCATCGCAGCCGAGAAGATCGATCAACTGCGCGAGCCTGATTTGGCGATGGCGTGGTTGATCAAGATTCTCCGAAGTTGCCGTGCAAGGCAAGGAAGGCGCGTGCTTCCCATCAGCACGGTGGACGTCGAAGATATCGCCCGTGTGGAACCGGGAATGCCGGGGATCACGGATGAGATCGATCGGGATCGTGTGATCGCGGTGATGGATTCGCTTCCCGATGAATTTCGCGAGCCGCTACTTCTCTTCTACTTCGAAGAGATGCGGTACCGCGAAATTGCTGAGGCACTTGGCGTCCCCATTGGCACCGTGATGAGCCGCATCGCTCGCGGGAAAGCTTTCCTGCGGGACAGGCTCTTGCCCGAGCACGCGATCGAGCAGGATCAGCCCGAACCATGGGCGGATCGAAAATAGTGACGTCACGTCCGGCCTTGCCGGGCAGTCAGTGAGAAATCGAGGTTTGTCCGCTTCCCAGCGGGTAGAGAGCCGGGTGTAGTGTGGAGATCGGTCCCTTTCCTGACAACGACCTTAGCCCAGGTGAACGGCGGGAACTGATTGCCCGTTGGGATCGACCAAAGCTCGCGACATCCTCCGCGCTCTCTCGGAACGATTGGACCTCTGCTCGGGACATCGCACAATTCGATCGCGAGGTTGCCTCGATCATCCAAGACGTCCTCCCTGCTCCACTTCTCAAACACCGTGTGCTCGCACGGTTGGATAAGGCGGACCGAGAGAAGCGACGGCATTTAGCCCCGAGGCGATGGGCCGTCGCCCTTTCGTCGATTGCCGCTGGCCTTCTTTGCCTCGCCATGATGGATCCTTTCGGCAAGCCGTCGCTCGATGTCAATGCCGTCGGATCGAAGATCGCGGGGATTCATCATCTCTTGAGCGGTAATGAAGTGCAGCTCGTCGCGGGACGGGGTTCGAGGAGTTGGCCCGATGCGATCAATTCGCGAACGTGCGTTGGGCATAAGCCGGTCGAGCTTTTCGGGCATCGCGTCACCGCCTATCAACTGACGGCCGGAAATGACCGTGCGGTGTTGGTGGTGATGCCCGTTGACGAATTCCCGTTCGATTTGGGGGCCCATTACATCAGGACATCCTACTCGTCTCGACGAATCGATGTCCATTATCTCGTCACCGGATCGCAAGTCTGCATCCTGGTGACTCGAGAGGGAACGGACATCTCTTCCTTCCGAGCGTCCGCTTCCGTCGCTTAACGATGTGCCGTCCGTGAGATTGTTTTAGCGACCGGCGAATGTCGCGGGAGTCGACCCGATCGTTCCAACGAATCCTCGGAACTCCCGTTCGAGTTCAGCGAAGCTGTTCATGCCATAGATCTGCTTGAGAGCTTGTTCGTAGTTCCCCGTGTCGAGGGAAAGACGAAGGAACTGCACCAGCTTTTCATGCCCATGTCGTTCGACTAAACAGCGACAGATCCCGACACTGTGAGCGTAGAAATCACGCATCCGATCCCCCGGCGGATACTGAGCCATCGTCATGACCTGACCGCAGGTATAGGCCCGCCCCATCACATGCGTGCGGGCAAGGTTCGCAAGGTGTGCGTCCTGCTTGTCCACTGGTTCAGTGAGTACCGCCATCCCTTCGTCCGCCCAGCGTGGAAGGGAGTGCGTTCCGAATCGGCCCGCGAGAACGACGTGCGTCACTTCGTGTGGAAGGACCGCGTACTTCATCGTCGGATCGTCGGCACGGAGATGAACTTCACGTCGTTGAATTTGGCCCGAATTGTTCACGACCGAGGAGTGGCCGGGAGACTCAGGGCCGACGTTCGTCGCCATCGAGTATTCCTGTCCGGTCGGGTAGAGGTACATGTGGCACTTCGGTTCCCAATCAGGAGAAGCTTCATCCCGGAACCAGTGATTTTGTGAAGAGGTGCGGGCACGTTCGGAAAGTTGAGCGACTTCCTCCGCCAATGCTGGGTCGCGGTGATAAATGACGAAGTTCGTGGTCTCGGTCACGCTCCAATTCTGCTGCATCCCAACGTGGTGTTTGAACGCCACCGGCTGGGCGACGGCTTCGCGGGAGTGACTATAAGCCTGAGTCGCCTTCGCATTCGTGACGACGGCGGGAGCGGATTGAACCCGTGCGAGAGAAGCGATCAGCCGTTCATCGATCGAGTTGATCACCGTGTCGCAATAGCTGATCTTCGGAGCAAGCCGGCGAGCATTCTCGGCATCTTTCTTCAACTCACGCCAAACGCTGGGATCGATTGATTCGGGGTTTTGATCGAGCAGTTCGTTGTAACGATCAATGGTGACAAAGAGGAGGCAGTAGCCCCAGCGAGCTTGTTGACCTCGAAGGAGGCCTGGATCGTTCTTGCCTGCCTCTTCGAACGCGACAAGAGCCTCGGGATATCGCTTATCCTGGAATAGCTTCAGAGCTTGCTGAAGGGCCGCGGGAGCATCGATCGACTGCGTGAGTGTTTCGCTGTCATCCATTTTTCCGCGAGCTTCGATCGTCTTCGGCTCCGCAGGCTCCGCCGACTGACCGGTGATCGCCCGTGGAATAAGCGACTTCACAGACGCCGCCATCTGCTTGCCCGAGGCGGCCATTTGCTTGCCAACTTTCCCAAACGCAGAGGTTGGCTTCGCTTCTTCCTTTGGCTCGGTTTGGGTGCTCGGAAACGTCCGTTTCGCGACAAGTGGCTTTGTGACCGCTTCGACTTCCTGTGCAGCTGCTTGAGCCACTTCCTGAACCGGAGCTTGCTTCGTTGCGCCGGCGGGTTGAATCATTTCGTTCGAGAGGATGCGAAGTCTCTCGGCAACCATCGCCGCTTGCCCTGACGCACCTTCCGCAAGGAGTTCGCTGATTCGTCCGCGGTAAGCTGATTCGAGGGTCGAGAGGAGATCGGGAGTCGTGCTGGCGAGATCAAGGAAAGGTTCGAGCTGAGTGATGGCGGCGGTGTATTGTCTGTTATTCAGGGCTTCATGAGCGGTGCGAAGAGCGGACTGAACTCTTAGTTTCTCGAGGATCTGCCTTTGTTCATTTTGAACGCTCGGTTGAACCTTGGCCGCGGCGGCAGATTGCTGGCCGAGATCAGCAACATTGACGGGTGCCCCGGAATTATCCTGCTCGATCACGATCGACGGCGAATCGGCTGCGAGAGAGACCGCCAATATCGCATTGACGACGGCAAACATGGTCATTCACGACTTCCTTGTCGACTCGAATCCATTGGTGATGGTCGGGCAGCTTCCATGCTGCTTTGAGAGTCACGAAAGATCGGGCTCATCCCGTCGGTCGAGCCTGATCCGGCATACTTCCGTCACTCTCTGTTGGACCAGGAGAGGGTTACCTCCCCCGGTCGATTGGGCGGCGGACTTTAGGGAAACCGATTCTTTTTTGCAACGACATCTAAAGGTTGCGCACGAAATGACCACTCGGCGCAAGAGTCGTCTTCACAGAGACTTAAAAAGTGCAAGACGGAAAGAGGATGAAATGAAAGGATAAATTCCCGGCAAAATTCCGGGTCAGACATGTGTCGTGACGCGCGCAAGAGACCACCACGTCGCGATTGCGACGTACGGGTCTAGTTTAGTATGGATAATTCAAACGAGATGGGAGGGGAGATTACTTAGGAAGACGGACAGCGGTGCCTGCAGCAGCGCTCGCCATGTGAATCTTCTTCAGACGCTTCCGCTCAGCGCGACGGCGGCGCTCGCTCGGCTTTTCGTAGTAAGCCGATCGCTTCATTTCGGTACGAATTCCGCTGCGCTCAATCAGCTTCTTGAATCGTTTGAGGGCACCTTCGATGTGCTCCCCGGAGCGAAGCCGCATTCTCAAGCCCAAATCCTCCCGCAGGCAAACACTTTAGGACACTTTTCAGGGACTATCCACTGAGCAGGATAACATATGCTTCTCCCCCCAAACCGGCAAGTCAACCTGATCAGGAAGCCCTGATCCGCTCCCGGATTCCCCTTTTTGCCCTTCCGCTCGCTCCCAAACATGTGAACGAAAAACAACCTAGTCGAGACCGGAACATCCGTCTCGTGGAGGAGTTATGATCCGCCGACGTCCGAGGGAGGCACGTGGCCGAACTCAAATTGGCTGGCTGGATGGCCGTCATTCTTTTTCTTTCGGCAATTACTTCGATCCCGATCACATGGGCTTTCGAGTCTTGCGGGTGATTAACGAAGATGTCGTTCAGCCCGGAACCGGATTCGGCATGCACGGGCACCGGGATATGGAGATCGTCACGGTGATTCTGGACGGAGAACTCGAACACCGCGACTCGCTCGAAAACGGCGCCGTCATCCGGCCTGGAATCATTCAGCGAATGACCGCCGGCACCGGAATCCGTCATAGCGAATTCAACCCTTCCAAGACGGAGCCAGTCCATCTGCTTCAGATTTGGATCGAGCCCTCCAAGCGTGGCCTTCCGCCAAGCTATGAGGACAAGGAACTCGCTCCGACCGACGAAGCACTCGAACGAATTGCCAGGCCCGTTGGCAGTGGCGAGGGGGTTGCGAAGAATGAGGTGCTTATCAACCAAGATGCCTCAATCTATCGCGGCAACGTCAGCAAGGAGCAAACGGTTCGATATCCGATGGGCACCAATCGGGGCGTCTGGATTCAGATGACGGCGGGTGAGGTCGAAGTGAACGGAGTGGCACTCACCGCCGGTGATGGAGCCGCGATCGAAGCGGAGAACGAACTCATCATCACTAGCCCTGAGTCGGGATCGTTCCTTCTGTTCGATCTGCCGTGATGATTCAGTTGGCACTATGTTTCGATTGGTGATCTTGTTTTGTAGGCTGGGTCGTTCCCGACCCAGCCTACATGAAAACCAGCGTGAAAAGATCGTTCAGACACACACCATAGTTAACCTATCTCATCCCGTTCTCGCGCGGCCTTGGAGGTATTCCATGAGTGCGCGGTCGAAGGGCATCCCGGTATGGAGAAGGACATAGTCAACGCCGCAGCGGGTGCAGTCCTCGCGATACCTGCCGCAAAACTCTTCGAGAGCTGCCATGTAATCGGCGCGCACACCGTCTGAATCCACCACGAGCCGCTGGCCGGATTCTTCTTCCTGGAAGTCGACCATGCCATGAAACGGGAAGAGGGCCTCGGCCGCGTCGAGGACATGAAACAGAATCACGTCGTGCCCGGCATGCTTCAGGTTGTGAAGCTCGCGAATGACGCCATCAGGATCGGCTAAAAGATCGCTAAAGATCATGATCAAGCTCTTGTGCTTAACCATCGATGCGACCTGATGAAGCGCTCGGGCGAGATCAGTCGATCCCGTTGGCTTCAATCGTGACAAGGTGCCGAGAATCTTCGCGAGCTGATTTCTTCGGCTGCTCGGGGGAAGACTCGTGCGAAGCTGTCGATCAAAGGTGATCAGTCCCACCGCGTCCGACTGTTTGATCATGAGAAAGGCGAGCGCGGCCGCGAGACAAATCGAGTAGTCGAACTTGGTCAAATCCTGTTCGTAGGTGTAATCCATCGAGGCAGAGAGATCCATCACGAGATAGCCGGCAAGGTTGGTCTCGGCCCGGAACTTTTTGATGTAGTAGCGGTCGGTCCGGGCATAGACATTCCAGTCGATGAACTGGATATCATCCCCCGGCTCATAGGATCGGTGTTCCGCGAACTCAGAGGAGAACCCGTGAAAGGGGCTGCGGTGCAGTCCGCTCAGAAAGCCTTCGACGATGAATTTCGCGCGCAGGTCAAGACGCTTGACTTGCCTGATGACTTCCGGCTTGAGGTACTTCTCCTGCGATCCCACCGGAGGCCCTCGGCTTCCATGCGTTTGTACTTTTGTAGGCCGGATCGAGTCCGCTAATCCCTCGGCGCACGGCCTCGGGATCGACCCAGCATGATTGCCGTCATGCTTTCAAAGTGCTGAGTCTAAAGACCCAGCCTACATCTCCGCACGTTCGCGCGATTACGCCAAGCCCGAGACCGGCAGCTTAATGCCCTTGAGCGCCATTTTGAGGGCGTCTGGGTTCGGAGCGATCTCGAAGGCGGCTTCGCGGGTGATCATTTCGCTCTCGACGCGATCGACCAGTGCCTTCGTGAAGTCCTGCATCCCTTCGTTTTCGCAGCTTCGGATGATGTCGGAAAGCCGTTCGTCCAATCCCTCGGCAATCGCCTTGCGAATACTTGGATTGACCACCATCACTTCGTTGATCGGCACACGTCCGATCCCCTTCTTCTGCCAATCGTCGGTCGTCTTCACCAGCTTCTGAGCAACGACGGCTCGAAGGTTGAACGACAGCGACTGACGAATCGCGTGGTGATCCTCGGCGGGGAACAAGTCAAGAATACGACTGATCGTCGAGGCGGAGCTCGACGCGTGAATGGTTCCGAATACCAAGTGACCGGTTTCCGCAGCATGAACGGCGGCCGAGAACGTGTCCCGGTCACGCATTTCGCCGACGAGGATGACGTCTGGATCTTCACGCACCGCGTGCTTCAGAGCGATTTCCCAGTTCAGCACGTCGATGCCGACTTCACGCTGATTGATGACCGCCTTGTCGTCCTTGAACAAGTATTCGATCGGGTCTTCGACCGTCAGAATGTGACAACGGCGGCGCTGATTCACGTAATGCAGCATCGAAGCGATCGTCGTACTTTTTCCGGAACCGGTGATGCCCGCCAGGATGATGAGCCCCTGCGGAAGGAGCGCGACTTCGCCGAGCACCGGAGGGAGAAAGAGCTTTTCGAACGGAAGAATGGTTGCATTGACAAGTCGAGCGACCATCCCGACGTGGCCACGCTGCTTGAACAGATTCACACGGAACCGAGCCTCGGCATCACCGATGACGTGAGCGAAGTCGACTCCCCCTTCTTCATCAAAAATGCGCCGCTGCCGTTCATCCAAGATCGCCATGCAAAGCCTAGCCATTTCGGTTTCAGAAATGGGAGGCATGTCCATCTGCCGAATTTCACCCTTGTGGCGGATCATGACCGGCAAGCCGACCTTCAAGTGAAGATCGGATCCGCCGAGTTTCATGCAGATGCGGAAGAACTTATCGATCTCATAGGACTTCACGGGCTTGGAAGGACCATTCGCGGCCGCTGCTTCCTTTGACTCGACCGTTGCCATGCAACTTTCTCCCAAGGCACGAACTGGCTAGCGTTCTCAAAGTTTAGTTAATGATTCAGGGCGAATCCGTTCAGGTTAATCTTACCGGAACGGAGTGTTGGGCGAGGTACTGTTTTGTCTCGGCGATGCTGTACATCCCGTAATGAAAGATACTGGCGGCTAGGGCGGCATCAGCCCGACCGACGGTAAGGGCGTCGAGCAGGTGCTTCGGCTCCCCTGCTCCACCACTGGCGACCACCGGGATCGTCACCGCGTCGGCGACCGCTCGCGTGATCTCTAGATCATACCCATCTTTGGTGCCGTCCGCATCCATCGAAGTGAGAACGATTTCTCCCGCCCCCAGGCGTTCGACTTCTTTGGCCCAAGCGACAGCCTCGAGCCCGGTCGGAAGCCGACCGCCATGAATGTGGACTTCCCACTTCTCGGAGCCGTCTGGCTGTTTGATTCGTTTCGGATCGATATTCACAACGATGCACTGGCTGCCGAACCGCAGAGCCGCCTCGCGCACGAAGGCGGGGTTCTTGCATGCCGTCGAATTGATCGAGACCTTGTCCGCCCCCGCATTGAGAAGGGCCCTGATGTCGTCGAGGTCCCGAATGCCTCCCCCGACCGTCACCGGCATGAAGCAGACTTCCGCCGTCCGGGCGACAACGTCGAGGATGATGTTTCGCTCTTCGTGGCTGGCGGTGATATCGAGGAAAACCAGTTCATCCGCCCCGGCTTGCTCGTAGCGCTCAGCGATTTCCACCGGATCGCCCGCGTCCGCTAGCGAGACGAAATTGACCCCTTTGACCACACGGCCATTTTTCACGTCGAGACAGGGAATGATTCGTTTGGTGAGCATCAACTCTTCAACATCGTTCGGGTGAGTTCAACCAGCAGGCCCAGTCACGTCACAGACGAGCAGCCTTGGGGAGTATTCTAGCGAAAGAGAGGCCGTCGAGATAACATTTCGCCAGAGGTACAACGCTCGAATCATCGATCGATTGATCAAATCAGTAAACGCGATTTGTATCCGGGTGTCCCCGGCAACTCGCTTGCCGGGGTTGCGTAGCAACAAGAGGGCGGTATTGGAAAGCAGATTCGCAAGAACTCGATTTCATTGACGAAAACGGATGGTCACTCTGGCACGCGGCAAAGGAATTATCAGCTTCGACGAACGCGAGAGAAACCCACCCTCTTGTGCCTTCGGCATCCAGGCAAACAAGTTGCCTGGACCACCCGACGAACTACGCTTTTCGTCAAGAATTTCGTCGAGGTTTCGTTTCTATTTGAAAGGACCAATCGATGGGAACATGGGGCGAGAAATCATTCGACAACGATGATGCTTGCGATTGGGTTTTTGAACTTCAAGAGACAGACGATCTATCCGCTGTTGAATTGGCTTTCGCCGAAGTGGAAGCAGTAGGCAACGAGAATCTGGAACCAGGAATCGCTTGCAATGCTATCGCTGCATGCGAAGTGATAGCTCGACTTCAAGGAAATCATGGATATCAGGACGCATATACTGAAGAAGTGGACAAATGGGTGGCAAGTCATCCGATCAAGCCATCGAATGAACTGATTCAGCGAGCAAAAAAATCACTCGATCGTATTCTCGCGGACAACTCCGAGCTGAAATATCTTTGGGAGGACGCAGGGGCGAAGACCTGGCTCGATGCGATTGATGATCTACGAAAGCGTCTTTAATTGATGTTAAACACCGGCTTAATCGCTTATTGGATCAAATCTCCGTGCAAACATGCGCCTCTTGGATTCGGAGCAACTGCAAAGTCATTAAACGACGCTTTGAACATCATTCGCACGATGGGTTTCGAAAGATATCTTCCCAATGACTTGAAAGAACTCATTGTCACAGAGAACGTGACGATCAACGACTTGGATGATTCTTACGTCAAGGACCACATGGGACCGATTGTGGTGCGCGGCATGTGGTATCCCTTCATACGAGTCGGACCACCGCCGTGGATGGAATGAACCTGACTGTGTGAGTCGGGTGGCTCAGGCAACTTCTTGTTTACCTTCACCACCCAAATATGCAATCGCGACGCTTCCGCGATTATTTAGGCTTCACTTCGCTTTAACGTCTTCTTTCGCGGTCACCTGTTCGAAGAACTTCCAGATTTCATCCGTAGCATTGAGATGATTGGTTCTCGGCCCCATGATTCTCTCGGGGAGAAATGCACGTCCGCCGGGCCAATCGTGTCCCTGCCCTTCGATGAAGATCGCCGACACATCGGCACCTTGTTGAGTCGATGGGTACGTCAGACGCAACAGTCCATCACCGGCCGATTCGCGCTGAGGTTTCTTTTCACACTTAGATTTCTCCGCCCACTGCGAAAGATATTCTTCGACTGGAAGTGTCACCCGCTTGCCCCACTGAAGCCGAGACTCTCCCCCATCGCGCGGCATGATTGGATCACGATCGCCGTGAATGTACATTGTCGGCACCGGCTGGCTCGGCGCGGGAAGTGACGGAGCAATGACACCCGCCACTGTCGCGATTGCGCGGTAAGTCTCCGAATGCTCCGCCGCCAAGCGGTACGTCATCGCACCGCCATTGGAGTGACCCACGCCATAGACCCGGTCCTGATCGAACTTCAATCGAGTTTTCAGTTCATCCAGCAATCGAGTCAAATAGGCGACGTCGTCGATCTTCAGCCGAGCGGATCCATCCTCATCGAATTGACCTGAATTCCAGACATTGGGATTGGTGAGAAAATTGCCGGGCCAGCCGAGACTTCGTGGCAGGCCCGTCGGCGCGATCACGATGAACCCTTCATCGTCTCCCTTCTTCCTCCACTCACCCGCCTTCATGAATTGCAGGCCGCTTCCCCCTGCTCCATGCAACGCAAGCACCAGCGGAAGCGTTCGCCCCTCCGCCACAGCCGACGGCAAGTGGACCACGGCGACTCGGTCCTGTCCCTGATCATGAAGAACGAACTTGTAAGTTCCGGGGATCAGGCGATCCGGCAGTGGATTGAGCTTCTCTTCCGCAAAGAAGATGCTCCGAACAATCGCCGCAACGAGAAGAAGCCCAGCGATGACGAGCCAGAATGTCCGACGCCCTCGTTTCCTCATCGGATATCTAATGACCTCTCATGCGCTGAAGGGGATAGCTTCAGATCAGTCGTCACTTGGGAGGAACCGCAATCGCGCGTGGCATGTTCAAGGTACGCTTTGAACATGTCTTAAAAATCACGGCTTGCGGCATGTTTCTTTGAACGCACAGATCGGACGCAATTACAATAGTCGATTGGTCGCATAGATGTGTGACCATTTTTTGACTGAAGGTCCTAAGCATGACGTACGCCGAGTATTGTCACCTCTCCGTGTTGGTCTCGGCGGTACTCAGTGCGTGCCTCAGCACTCAGTCCGCGAAACATCGGGGACAATTGCGAATTTGCATTGCGCTTGTCTCGATCACGTATGGAGCTATGTGGATGCCTTACTCCGGTGTCCTCTTCCAGTTATCCCCTCATATCCGAATCGGGGGCGGCCTGCTTGGCTCACTAGTATTCGTTTTCATCGGAATATGCATGCTGCGAGGATCCTTGTTGCCGTTCACAAACGTGATGTTTGTAGTTGCAACTCTATTGCTCATTCAATCGTCGCAGTTACGGCTTTATGTTCACGGATCGAGAGGTGACTTCCGCGGATGGCATCCCACTCTTTGGACCATTCAGGCCGGGATTCTAGTTGCGTTGATCATTGCCTTCAGTCGGTTGAAGAAGGCCACCCGTGTTGAGAAGAAGGAGGGATCACTGGCCGTTTCGGACACTCTTCCACCAGCCTAATCTGCTACCGCTCACCTAAAATCCATGATCAAGCCCGAAAGCAGAGAGACTTGAACATGCCACGTTTCAATGTGTCAACAAAATGGCCGGGTGGCCCGGACAACTTGTTTGTCCGGGTTGCGAAGCAACAAGAGGGCTGAAAATCAGAGGACCCTCTTGTGCCTTCCGGCACCCAGACAACAAGTTGTCTGGGCCATCCAAATCAAGATTCGCCGCTAAGATCATGCGTATCACAATGGAGATGTTCGAACCTTAAAGAGGCTCGAACACGCCGCACTTCAATGGGTGAACCGAATGATTTGCAGCCGTCTCTATGGCATGAACAGCTTCTTCTCGGGTGACAGCGTCTCGGCGTCGCCGTTTGAATAGTCGGCGGAGGGTGTGGTCCCCTCGACGGGCACGACGCGGGTTGGCTCATCCTTCGAAATGGGTTTCTTCTTCGAGGTCGAGCTAGCTTTCTTCGTCGCAGGTGCTTCGACTTCCTTGGCGGAGGCGGCTAACGTCGAAGGCTCGCGAACCGGACGGCGGCTGTCGGCGTACGCTTTCTCTTGAAGGGCGTAAAGCGTTTCGAGGCGACGCATGTATCGATCGTTGCGGGCGATCATTCCATCCATCCCCATGCCGACACTACTCGGATATTGCATCGTCCGCTGCTGAACGGCCGAGCCTTGCCAGGGAAGACCATTCGCCACGTACGTCGAGTACCCTTGCCCCGGCACGTACCAGGTCACTTGGCGAGGGCCGAAGTTGCCGTAGTTCGACAGCCGGGGTCCGATTCCCCATCCATACCCCATATAGGGCAGGCCGTATCCCATTCCCATCCCGACCGATGGAGTCGGCGTCAAATACATTCCGCCAAACTGAGCAATCGCGGGAGTGGTTGCCATCATGAGGACGACCATTGAAGCCCACCGAATGTTTCGCATGACAACCCTCGTCCCTGCCGAGACTACCCAGTCCGCCTGGTTCAGCCGTTTTTCACCCGCAATACCGGAAAGGTTTGCCGGGCTTCTCATCTCGTCGGCCTGAAGGTCGATGATCCTTAAAGAATTCAGCTAACTAATCCGACAGAAGCCATCACCATTCTCTCTGCACTTCGGGGTATCCCGAGACAGAACGATAACTCGAATCGCACGGTCCGGATTAAGTTCGATCTTCACAATGTTTTGCCGCGAAACTTTGCTCCTTCCGATATTGACATGCTTCGATCGCGTCTTTATTTGCCAGCACGCCACTGTAAGCACCCAGAGCTTGCTCCATGATTCTGTTCGTCTGACGAGCCAAAGAAGCGGCGTCTAGGCCCCTTGATGTCGCGCGGCTCACGGGGGTTCGAGAGATCCGAAGGGGATTTCTAATGCGTAGCGTGCTTGCGAAATCGTGTGCTTTCTTCGCCCTAAGCGTGATGGGTATCTGTCTACCCGCGATTGCCGACGAGCCAGCTCCGCTCCCCGAAGCCCCTCGTTCACTCGATGCGGTTGGCAATCCGTCAACGCCTGCTGTCGAAGCACCAGGGAAGCCCATTCCTGTCGCCATCCCACGTTCACGAAATACCGCGGCCGCGAAGCCGAAGGTCAATCGAACGGCCACGACGGTTCCGAGCACTCCCGCGCGGACGCTTCCGAATTCGTCGGCGGTCGTCGCGCAGAAGCCGGTGGTGGAAGATTCGATGGTGCGGCCGGCCGGAGCTCAGGTAACCACCCCCGCCAAGGCGAATGATTCTCCCCCCGCCATTCCTAACGCAAGCAGTACTTCATCAGCGGATGTCTCCCGACCGAATGTCGAAATCCGACAAGTCGCGCCCACGCAGCTTCTTTCCGGCAAGCCGAGCCCGATCGACATCATCGTCACCAATAACGGCGATCATGCGGTCGAGCAGGTCATTGTGACGGACTCGATCGATTCCAGCGTCGAAGTCGTCACGTCGAGCCCCCGTTCCGAACAAAACGGCGGAGCACTTGTCTGGTCGCTTGGCCGAATTGAACCTCACGAGTCGAAGAAGATCACGTTTTCCATCGTGTCGAAAAAAGGCTCACGAGCACCGACGGCGGTCTCGCGCGTATCGGTCAGTTACTCATCGGTCATCGAATCGACGATTCGATTGCTCACGCCCGAAGTAGCCGTCAAGTTAGCCGGTCCTACCAAGGCGATGATCGGCGAGGACGTGGAACTGGTCCTCACGTTGACGAACTCCGGTAACGCGGCCGCGAACGGATTAGCTCTCCGCTGCACGTTGCCGCAAATCCTCTCGCACTCCGAGGGAAGCGAGCTCGAATACGAAGTCGGACAACTCGGCGCGGGAGAGACTCGCAACATTCCGCTCCAGCTCAAAGCAAGCGCGGCCGGCGAATCGACGATCGCGGTCGTCGTGACGGGAGAGGGTTTGTCGCCGATGCCCGCGGAACAAAAGCTGATTGTTGACGACTACTAAGTCGCCCTTGTAAGCGAGGGGCCTGAATCACGATATCTGAATCAGACGGCTGCTTACAAAGTTCGCTTCACCAACAACGGCACGGGCATGATCACAAACGCGGTCGTCCGGACGCACTTGCCAGAGGGAACGACCTTTGCCCATGCGGGTGAAGGGGGACAATGGGACGCGGGGACTTCCAATGTTGTCTGGAAGATTCCGCAGCTCAAGCCGAACGAGACGAAGGAAATGACCCTCACCTGCGTCCTCGCCAAGATTGGCGATCAGACGCTGCCTGTCGAAGCCGCCATCGGCAATCGCACCGTCGCTCAGTGTGCGGAAAAGACCGAGGTGAAGGGAATCGCAGCGTTGTCGGTGGAGGTGGTCGATATGGCCGATCCGCTCGAAATCGGCAGTGAGACGATCTATGAAATTCACGTCGTGAACCAAGGAACGCTGGCGGTTACGAATCTTGTTGTGAAGTGTGAGATTCCGGGGGAGATCGAAGCAATTGCCGCCGATGGCCCAACTAGCCAGGCGATTGTCGATAACGTCCTCACCTTTGAACCGATGAAAGAACTCACCTCACAAAGTGAGGCAATCTTCCGCGTGAAGTGCCGAGGATCGAAGGAAGGCAACGCCAGCTTCAAGGCGATGGTCAAGACCGACCAGCTCGCCTCGCCGGTCGTCGAAGAAGAGAACACAACGATCTTCGACGGGAAGTAAGTCACACCTCAATAGACGTTGTCGTCATGCGGTTGATACCAATCGCCGCATGAACGCATCCGCGACTTCGCGGATCGCATTGGGCAACGAATCATCAGGTTGCTGATAAGGCGTCGGCCCCCAGACGGGCACATCCAGCAGGCGCCGCATCTCGGCGGGGTTGGTTTCGTCAGAAACGGTCAGCGGCGCGGGATCGGAACGATTGATTAAGACGCCAAGTACATCCAGCCCCCGAGCGCGGGCGATCTCCACCGTCATCAGCGTGTGATTGAGCGTTCCGAGGCCAAGCCGAGCGACGATGAGAATCGGCCGTCCCCACCAAGCCGCTAGATCAGCAACGGTTTCCTCGTCCGTGATCGGACAAAGAAGCCCACCGACCCCTTCGACCAGAAGCAATTCGCATCGGCGCGACCAAGCATCGATCGCCTGCTGATAATCAAGAAGGGAAAGCGTTCGACCTTGCCAAGCAGGATCGCGCCGGGCCGCTACGTTCGGCGCCAGTGGCTCTAAAAGATGAATCGGAGTGATCAGCTTCTCACTGATCGGCGTGGGGCAAACGGATCGGAGTGCCTCGGTATCTTCCCAGACACGTCTGCCGTCCACTTCCATCGCGCCGGTCGCGACCGGCTTGCACAGGCCAAGCCGGAGACTTCGCGAGGCTAATTCGCGGGCGAGCCAACAGGTCACCCGCGTTTTGCCGACTCCTGTATCCGTTCCGGTGATGAAGAGGCCCGGTGGCCCCGCCTTCGGGTCGGGAAGGTGCGAACTGTCGCCTAACGTCACAGAGACCAGCCCTTGCGATATTCACGGCGGATGAATTCGTCGGCCTCGGGGCAGTTGACGGCCTTCAAATTCGCCGAGTCCCATTCGATCGGCTTGCCAACGCGATAGGCCACTAGTCCGAGCAGCACGGACTCAGTGAGCGGGCCGCTGTATTCGAACTGGCACGTGGTCGGAGTGCCGTTCTTGCAAGCTTCGATCCACTCCGCGTGATGCCCGATCGATTTCGGAATGTACGGATCAGGCTTCTTGAAGTCCTTGAAGTTCTCATCAGGAAGAAGCTTGTGCGTGACATAGTTCGTCAAGAGCATTCCCTTGTCACCGACAAAGAGGACGCCGTCGCCGATTTCAGGAATCGACTTCTCCTTCAAGATGTCGGGCCGACGGCCGGTGTCGTACCAGTGCATCTTGACCGGCACGAGATCGCCCCGCGCGGGGAATTCCCATTCCACGTGAAGCTTGAGAGGACACGTCTCGGGATTCACGGACTCGGGAGCATCGGCGACGACCCGCGTCGGATAGCGAAGCTTAAGCGCCCAGAAAACGACGTCGATGTAATGGCAGCCCATGTCTCCTAACGAGCCGTTGCCGAAATCCCACCACTTGCGCCAAGAGAAGGGGTGATACGTCGGGTTGTAGGGACGCTCGGGAGCAGGGCCGAGCCACAGATCCCAGTGAAGCGTCTTGGGAACGGGCGGAGTTTCCTTCGGACGGTCGCCGCCCCCCCAATCGCGCCCATTCCAAACGAAGACTTCACGCACCGGGCCAATCGCGCCGGTCTCGATCAGCTCAACGACCCGGCGATAATTGTCGAGTGCATGAATCTGCGTGCCGAGCTGAGTTGCTTTCTTCAGCTTACGGGCAGTGTCGGTCACCGTGCGAGCTTCGAAGACGTCATGGGTGAGGGGCTTTTCGCAATAGACGTGCTTGCCGTTATGGAAGGCCGCCATCGTCGCGACGGCATGCGTGTGATCCGGGGTGGCGATCACGACGGCATCAATGTCTTTCCGCTCGACCGCTTTTCGAAAATCATTGGTCGTGTCCGCCTTGGGGAATTTCTCCTTCGCTTTCGCGAGGAACCCATCATCCACGTCACAAAGAACGATGATGTTCTGGCTGGATACATCCTGCAAGTTGCCGGCGGCACGGTTGTAGGTGCCGATCATGGCGATGTTGAGTTTCTCGTTGGGCGAATTCGATAGAGCGTAAGCCGTTCGCGGTGCGACCCAATACCCAATACCGGCGGCCGCCGATGCTTTCACAAAATTACGACGACTCACGCGCCCATTTCGCTTCATCACGAAAACCCCTTCTTCAGTGAAGTATTCCCCATCAGTCTTCGAGCGTAACAGGGGAACGCGCGATGTGCCAGTGGTTGGATCAGCCGAATTGATTTGGATGTGTACCAATCACTGGAGAAGTGACTTAAGTGTGTCGAGATTGATTTCATCCCACTCACGGCCGGACTCGGGATCGACCTCTTTCGCGGTTTCGAGATACATCGGAATCTTTGCCATTCTGATGTCGTTCACGATGGCCCGGAAGGGTTCGAGGCCGATACATCCCTTTCCGATGTGCTCATGTCGGTCGACTCGGCTGCCAAGTTCTTTTTTACTGTCATTGAGATGCCACGCGACGAGTCGATTAATCCCGACATGCTGATCGAAATCTTCCATCATAACTTCGTACTGATCCTTCGTGGCGAAATAGTACCCTGCCGCGAAGACATGACAGGTATCGATGCATGCGGTCAACCGATCGATGGATCCACAGCCCTTGATGATCGCGCCAAGATGTCGGAAGTGATAGCCGAGGTTGGTCCCCTGCCCCGCCGTCGTTTCGAGACAAACGCTCGTCAGAATGTATTTCGTTCGCTCGAAAACGATATTGAGGCCATTGATGATACGCTTAATCCCCTCTGCTTCGCCCGTCCCCACATGAGACCCCGGATGAGCGACGACATGCCAGATGCCGAGCTGATGAGCCCGTTCGAGCTCGACGACCATCGCATCGATCGATTTGTTCCAAAGTTCATCGTCCGGAGAAGCGAGATTGATCAGATAGGAATCGTGCGAGATCGGCTTTTTGATTCCGTTCTTCTTTAGAGATGTCTCGAACTGTTCGACTTCCGCATCGGTAATCGGCTTGGCTCGCCATTGGTTATTGTTCTTGGTGAAGATCTGAACCGTGTCGAAGCCGAGCTGTCCCGCCCGATCGACCGCCTTGTAATATCCTCCTGCGATGGAGAGGTGTGATCCGAAGAGTGGCATTGATAATGGTATCCATGAACATTGATGTCTTCGGTGGAGTGTAGAGGGTTTGAGAGGGGATGGGCAACAGGAACTCGGGTTTCATTCGATCCGGCAGTGTTCGGGCATGGCGAATAAACGAAGACCAGCACGTTCAAGAAAATGAAAGAGGGTGGCCCCCTGGAGCCACCCCCCACATCGCTGCAGAACAGCGAAAGCTCAATCATCGTCGTCGATGACGATGCCCTGTTCGCGCAACTGTTCCTTCTCGACGATGACGAAAGCGGCTCGCTCTCGCTCGTCCTGGCTCATCCAATCATACGCGGCCAGCTTCTTCAGCACTCGCTTGTAGTGAGCGGCTGCGTTGCCCTTATAAGCGGCGACGCGCTTTTTCCAGTCACCAGGTAGGCGATCGGAAAGTCGCGAATCGACTTCTTTGGGCGAAGGCGATGGCATTTCCAAGTAATCTCCTAACAGAGCCCTATCTAAGCATCATGAGCCTTGCCTCGAATCGAGGTCTGCTTCCATGCTGCCTATCCGTGGTGCGACGACGTCGCACGGCTCCGTATACGGTTGGCGTTAACGAAGACTTCAAAGTGTATCGAAACACAGTCGTGTTGAATACCCCCTCTTCAATCTACTGCGACATTTCCAGCGCTAGCCATCTCATCCTGCGAGCGATCGGCATTCTCGCCGTGATCCGACCTATCCCGAACTTTCGAATGATCGAGCATGACTTAGGCGGTCAATCAATGCTTCTCGGGCACCGTCGATTCCACCGACCTGCAAAAACCACGTGAAAATTCGACAAATCCGCTTGAAAGCGCACTTATGACCACTTACTATTCAAAAATACAGTTAATACCACTTGCCGAGCAAACGGAGGTGACTCGTGGTGAAACTCTCTTCGACCAAAACCAATGGCGGTAAACAGAGAGGAGCGGGCTTTGATCCGTCCAATCGATTTGAACGGATTCACATCGAGATGGAGCCTGAAGGATCTACGCCAGGAGTTACCGCGCTTCCGATACTTCGGACTGAGGTCTTTCACGACGAGTCACGCAGTGTCGTCACAGAGAATAAAAGTCCCGACATCGGCTTTCGCTTTAGCCTGAATCCGTACCGGGGGTGCGAGCATGGTTGCACGTACTGCTACGCTCGCCCGACTCACGAAACGCTAGGAATGTCGGCGGGGCTCGACTTCGAAACGAAGATCATGGCGAAGCCTGAGGCACCGAAGCTGTTGGCTGATTTTCTGCGCCGTCCGAACTATGTCTGTGAGCCGATCGTTTTGTCGGGGGTCACCGATCCATACCAGCCGATCGAGCGTTCCCTAAAAATCACGCGACAGTGCCTCGAAGTGATGCTCGAGTGCGGTCAGCCGGTGGAACTCATTTCAAAAAATCGGTTGATGCTTCGAGACCTTGATCTGCTAAAAGAGTTCGCTCGCAGGAAACTCGTCTCCGTCTCTCTTGCGATCACGACTCTCGACGAACAGCTTCAGCATGAAATGGAGCCGCGCGCCAGTTCCCCTCTTGGCCGGCTTGACATGATGAAACAACTGACTGCTGCCGGCATCCCTGTTCGACTTCTCATTGCCCCACTCATCCCCGGCCTGACAGATAGTGAAGTCCCTTCGATCATGAAGGCAGCTAGT
The DNA here is from genome assembly GCA_019748235.1 of bacterium. Lineage (GTDB taxonomy): Bacteria > Planctomycetota > Planctomycetia > Kolteriales > Kolteriaceae > JAIEPU01. Next base: position 909 of record JAIEPU010000012.1, on the reverse strand, counting down.
CTGTGCGGCGCGCGTTCCGCGGGATACGTCATGCTTCGGTTGCCTTATGCGGTGAAGGACATCTTTCTCGATTGGCTTAGACGCACGTATCCACGAAGCTTCCCACGAGTGATCTCACGCATCCGCGAGATTCGCTCTGGCCAACTCAATGACAGCCAATTCGGCACGCGGATGACTGGGACAGGGCAACTTTCAGAGACGACTGCTAAGATGTTTCGAGTCTTCGCGAACAAATATGGATTGAACAATGTCATTTCCCCCCTCGATTGCTCGCAGTTCAGACCGCCGAGTGATCCATCGGGGCAACAGACATTGTTCTAATTCTTTACTTTGAGAGGAATCCGTCATGAGTCGTGATTCAATCGCAACCTTGGCGGATTGGCTCAGTCGAGCCGAGCGCGCGGTCGCCTTTACCGGCGCGGGGATAAGCACGGAGAGCGGCATTCCCGATTTCCGATCGCCCAGCGGCATCTGGTCGAAGGTGCAACCGGTCTTCTTTCAAGACTACTTGCGAAGTGAAGAGTCTCGCAAAGAAGCTTGGCGACAAAAGGTTCATCTCTTCCACGAGTTCGGCGGCGCGAAGCCGAACGTCGGCCATGTCGCTCTCGCGCGATGGGAAAAAGCAGGACGTATCGTCGGCGTCATCACGCAAAACATTGATGAACTTCATCAAGAGGCGGGGAGCGAGAACGTTCTCGAATTACACGGGACCGCTCGAAAGGTAGTATGTCTCCGCTGTGAAAAGCTCTTTCCGGTGGAACCTTACATCGAGAAGTTCGCCAGGACCGATGCAGTTCCGGACTGCCCGAAATGTGGTGGATTGCTGAAACACGCCACGGTGTCCTTCGGTCAAACTCTGCCAGAGGACGTGTTGGCGGAGTCGATGCGGATCTCGCAAGAGGCCGATCT
>JAIEPU010000086.1 GCA_019748235.1 bacterium | reverse complement strand
GCTCTTCCGATCTGGCAAGAGATTGCCGACATCCTTCCGTTCACTCAATCGATCGCCGATGAAATCTGCATCGTCCGTTCCATGCACACCTCTCAGATCAATCATGACCCGGCGCACACGGTCATGAACACCGGCACGTCGATTTCGGGCCGGCCGAGCATGGGGAGTTGGCTCACGTATGGATTGGGAAGTGAGTCGGACAATCTGCCCGGCTTCGTCGTGATGATGAGCTACGCGGGGCGAAATCCGCAGCCGATCGCATCACGGCAGTGGCACAGCGGCTTCCTCCCAAGCAAGTACCAAGGAGTCGAGTTCAACTCCACGGGTGATCCGGTTCATTACGTTCATTCGCCCCCCGGCATCGATGATGCGAGGCAACAAGACGTCATTCGCGCGGTGAGTGAGCTGAATCGATTGCGGAATCGGGATCGAAAGAATGCCGAGGTGGAAGCGCGCATCGCTCAGTACGAGCTTGCGTTTCGTATGCAGTCGAGCATTCCCGATCTGATGGATATTAAGAACGAGCCGAAACACATTCGCGAGTTATACGGCACCGAGGGAGCGGACGGCTCCTTCGCGGCGAACTGTCTTCTGGCGCGTCGACTGGCGGAACGAGGGGTCCGGTTCATTCAGCTCTATCACCGCGATTGGGATCATCACGGCGATCTCGTCCCCTTCATGAAGCAGTGTTGTCAATTGACGGACCGGCCTGCCGCCGCTTTGCTTCAAGATTTGAAGCAGCGGGGAATGCTCGACGAGACGCTCGTCATCTGGGGTGGTGAATTTGGGCGAACCCCCATGTTCCAAGGGAAAGGGAAGTCTCCCGGCCGTGATCATCACATCCAAGGATTCTCGATGTGGATGGCGGGGGGCGGCATCAAAGGGGGAATGTCGTACGGCGCGACCGACGAGCTGGGTTACAAAGCGGTCGAAAATCCGGTGCACGTCAACGACTTGCACGCGACGATGTTGCATCTTCTAGGGGTCGATCACGAACGATTGACCTATCGTTATCAGGGGCGAGACTTCCGACTGACCGATGTTGGCGGACGTGTGGTGAAAGAGATCCTGGCATAACTCGCCGATCTCGCTTTGAGCATTTCTACCCGGCTTTGAGTGTGACAACATGACGAGACCTTTCAGACACCGAGAATTTTCGCTCGTGCCTTGCATGGCGACGGTCGTGCTTTTGCTGGCGGGTCGTTTCTCTTTCGCCGATCCCGCGAAGATCGAATTCAATCGCGATATCCGCCCCATCCTTTCCGAAAACTGTTATCGATGTCATGGACCTGACACTCGCAACAGGCAGGGGAAGCTTCGACTCGATGTCGAATCGTCCGCTAAAGGAGAAGCGGAGTCGGGCAAGACGGCCGTCGTGCCGGGAAAGAGTGCCGAGAGTGAACTCAGCGTGCGGATTCTCTCAGACGATCCCGATTTGAAGATGCCGCCCGCGGATAGCGGCAAGTCACTCAGTTCGGAACAACGAGAACTCCTCAAACGTTGGATTGATGAGGGAGCGGCTTGGCAGGGGCATTGGTCGTTCTTGCCGATTAAGAGACCACCTCTTCCGGCTGCGATTGACGCCAGTCGCGTAAAGAATCCGATCGATCTTTTCGTGCTCGACGCATTGGCGAAGCATGGTCTCTCGCCGTCGAAGGAAGCGGATCGGGTGACATTGATCCGTCGGCTTTATTTCGATTTGGTGGGTCTACCGCCGAAATTCGAGGAAGTCGATGCGTTCGTGAAGTCGACGGATCCGCGAGCGTATGAGAATCTCGTCGATCGATTGCTCGAGTCGCCGCACTACGGCGAACGTATGGCAATCCTTTGGCTCGATCTTGTTCGATACGCGGACACGGTCGGCTATCACGGTGACCAGGAGATCTCCGTTTCTCCCTACCGCGACTACGTCATCAAATCGTTCAACGAGAACAAAAGATTCGATCGCTTCACCACCGAGCAGCTTGCGGGAGACTTGCTCGTGGAACCGACGATCGAGCAGCGAATCGCATCAGGATACAACAGGCTCGGAATGATGAGTGCCGAGGGTGGGATTCAAGACAAGGAGTATCGGGCGAAGTATGCGGCTGAGCGCGTTCGGAATCTAAGCGGCACTTGGTTGGGGCTCACGATGGGTTGCTCGGAGTGCCACGATCACAAATTCGACCCGGTCACGATGAAAGACTTCTACGGCATGGAAGCATTCTTTGCCGACATCGACGAGAAGGGTTATTACGGCGGGGCCAATGCGACCGGCGAATGGGGTCCCAAGATCTCGGTGCCGACCTACGACCAACAAGTGGAACTGTCGAGTCTTGATGCTTCGATTGCTGCGGTGCGGCAGAAGATCAATACTCCAACTCCACTTTTGGAGAAGGCGCAAGCCGAATGGGAATCCGTCGCACGCGGCACGGCGGAATGGACGCCGCTGAAACCGACACTCGTTCAATCGAAGGATGGGACCACGCTTAAAGTGCTCGAAGATGCTTCGATTCTCGCCTCTGGCAATGCACCGGCAACCGACACGTACACCGTCACGACGAGTATCTCCGTGTCGGGTATTACCGCGATTCGACTGGAGGTTTTGCCGGATGAATCGCTTCCTCAAAAGGGCCCTGGGCGTGCCGGGAACGGCAATTTCGTGCTGACGGAATTCAGCGTCAACTATCGGCGCGAGCCGCAAGGGAAAGCGCAGCCACTCGTGCTTGATCAACCCTCGGCGACGATCGAGCAATCCATCCTCGCCGATGGAAGCCCTGGTGGCGGTTGGAAGATCGCTGACGCGATTGACGGCGATGCAAAAGGAGCGAAGTGGGGCTGGGCGATTCTGCCCGAAGTCGGCGTGGCACAGCACGCCGTCTTCGAAACGTTGATTGACTTGACCGGAACGAAAGAGGGAACGCTCACCTTCACCCTCGCGCAAAACACCGAGAGCGCTCAGCACACGATTGGCCGGTTCCGTTTGTCGGCCACCACTTCCCATCGCCCGGTTCGAGCTTTCGGCGCGGAAGTGCCGGCAGCGATTCGCCCGATTCTCGCACTCTCCGCCGACAAGAGAAGTGAGGAGCAGAAGAAACAAATTGCGGCGCACTACCGGTCGATTGCTCCCTCGCTTGCGATTGAACGGACGAAGCTTGCCGCCCTGGAGACAAAGAGATCGGCCCTCGCGAAGGAGTTCCGAACAACCCTCGTCACGGTGTCGATTCCGCCTCGCCCCATACGCGTTCTGCCGCGCGGGAATTGGATGGATGATTCGGGTGCGATCGTAGATCCTTCCATTCCCACCGCTCTGCCCCAGCTGCCGATCAAGGATCGCCGGCTCACCCGGCTTGATTTGGCAAAGTGGATGACGTAGACGGAGAATCCCCTCACCGCACGCGTCTTCGTGAATCGCCTTTGGAAGATGCATTTCGGCGCGGGGCTGTCGAGAAAGCTTGACGACCTGGGGGCTCAAGGAGATTGGCCGAGCCACCCCGAACTGCTCGATTGGCTTGCGGCGGAATTCATGGAGTCTGGATGGGACATCAAGCGAGCGATCAAAACGATCGTCATGTCAGCTACCTATCAGCAGACGTCGGTCGCTTCGAAGGAATTGATGGAGAAAGATCCGTACAACGTTTGGCTCGCGCGGCAGGGTCGCTTCCGTCTCGACGCCGAACTTGTTCGCGACAATGCGTTGTCCGTGAGCGGTCTTCTGTCGACCAAGATTGGTGGCGCGAGCGCGAAGCCTTATCAGCCCCCTGGCTACTGGGCATTTCTGAACTTTCCGATGCGGGAATGGGAAAACGGGAAGGGGGAAGACCTCTACAGGCGCGGCCTCTATACGCATTGGCAACGACAATACTTGCACCCGAGCCTACTCGCATTTGATGCGCCGCCGCGAGAGGAATGTACCGCCGATCGGGTCCGCTCAAACACCCCGCTTCAGAGCCTCGTCCTCTTGAATGACACCACCTATGTCGAGGCGGCCCGTGTCCTTGCCGAACGTGCGATTAAGGTGAGTACCAGCGATGATGCACGGCTCGATTGGATCTTCAAACAGTCGCTGTCGCGATCGGTTACGCCTCCAGAGAAAGCGATTCTTCTTCCCCTTCTCGCGCGACATCGTGATGAATTCACGAAGGATGCCGCCGCGGCGGAAGAGTTGAGCAAACAAGGGGCGAAGCCTGCCGACGGAACGATACCAAAAGCGGAACTCGCCGCCTGGACCAGTATTTCCCGAGCCGTGCTCAATCTGCACGCCTTCGTCGTTCGAAACTAAATTCATTCAAGGGGTGACAGACCCATGTCATCGTTCGAGGATAAGCTTGCCTATCTGACGCGTCGATCGTTCTTAGGGCGATCGTCGCAAGGGCTCGGAATGCTCGCGCTTGGTTCATTGATGTCGGACCGCGCCGTTGGTGCGACCGACGAAAAGTGGCGCGGCGTCGTGCAACCGCTTCATCACACCCCAAAGGCCAAACGAGTCATCTGGCTCTACATGGCGGGTGGAATGACGCACCTTGAAACATGGGACCCCAAGCCGAAGCTCGCGGAGATGGATGGCAAACCGATGCCCGAATCCATCACCAAGGGGCAGCAGATCGCGCAGCTTCAAGGGAACAGCAAGCTGATGTGTCTCGGGCCGCAACACCCGTTTAAAAAATGGGGAAAGTCGGGACTCGAGTTCAGCACGCTCTTTCCCCAGATCGGCGAGAAAGCGGCCGACGATATTTGCATCATCCGATCGATGCATACCGAAGCGATCAATCACGATCCCGCGCACACGTTCATGAACACCGGGACCATGATCGCAGGCCGACCTTCGGCGGGAGCATGGACTCTCTACGGTCTTGGAAGTGAAGCAGAGGATTTGCCCGGCTTCGTCGTTCTCGTCTCGACTGGAAAGTTTGGACAGGCTCAGCCGATTGCGGCACGGCAATGGCACTCGGGCTTTTTGCCGAGCAAGTTCCAAGGGGTGCAGTTTCGCAGCAAGGGAGACGCGGTCCTTTACGTGAACAGTCCAGGGGGTGTCACCGTCGATCGGCAGCGAGACATCGTGAACGCGACGCGCGAACTTAACTTGCTCGAGAACAACGTGGTTGACGATCCGGAGATTGCAACCCGTATCGCGCAGTACGAGATGGCTTTTCGCATGCAGAGCAGCGTCCCAGATCTGATGGATCTTTCAAAGGAGCCGGAGAAGACCTTCGAGATGTACGGCACCAAGGGAGGGGACGGATCCTTCGCGGCGAATTGTCTTCTCGCCCGGCGGCTCGCGGAGCGCGGCGTCAGGTTTATCCAGCTCTATCACCGCGACTGGGATCATCACGGCGTGGTCAAGGATCACAGTGCGGGGACGGCGGCTGAAGTCGACAAGGGAGTGGCCGCCCTCATTACCGACCTCAAGGATCGAGGACTTTTTGAAGATACGCTCATCGTCTTCGGGACCGAATTCGGTCGCACGCCGATGGCACAGGGAAACGGGCGCGATCACCATCTGGCTGGCTTTTCGATGTGGCTGGCCGGCGGCGGGATCAAAGGGGGGATGAGTTACGGCAACACCGACGATCTCGGCTACTTTGCCGTCGAGAACAAGGTCCATGTCAACGACTTACACGCCACGATCCTAAATCAGCTTGGCATCGACCACAAAAAGCTCACCTATAAGTTCCAAGGACGTGATTTCCGCCTGACGGATGTGGGGGGCGAGGTGCTGAAACCGATCTTGGCCTGAGACCAAAGATGAATCTTCTCTACCCTTTCAGGGGCCAGAGTGTCTGGAATTTGCACCAATTGACCGATTTTCGCTATACCTTATAATCGGCACGTCGCGGAGACCGGTCCCGCGAGCAGCGATTGAGCCCGTCGGACGAACCCGGCGTTTCTAGTTTCTCGACCGGCATCAGAAAGGGTTTTCCATGGCGGGCGCCGCCACCATCAAATTTACCGACGACAACTTCCGGTCTGAAGTTCTCGATAGTGGAGCACCTGTCCTCGTCGATTTCTGGGCTCCTTGGTGCGGGCCTTGTCGCATGATCGCCCCGGTCATTGATGAGCTTGCCAATGAGAGCCAAGGCAAGTTCTCGATCGGCAAGATCAACGTCGATGAGTCCCCGAACACAGCCGTCAAGTATGGCATCAGCGCAATCCCGACGATTCTCGTCTTCAAAGGGGGCGAAGTCGTTCAGCGGTTCCAAGGGTTGACGGCAAAGGAAGAGCTTCGCAAAGCTCTCGAGGCGGCTCTTTAATCCCCGTGCTCCGCATCGTTTGGGCGGAGAGACGCAAAGTCGAAACTCAGCTTCGCGGACATGACCCGTCCGCGATTTCTTTTTTCGAGTGGCTTCCATGGTAAGTCCCAACGCTTCGACACTGCTCAGGACGCATCTCGCTGGAGATCGGCTGGTGGTGAAGATCGACGTTGCCAGCGTTGATTTCACCATTCGAGAATCAGTGGCGGCCGAAATTGCTCTACTGGTCGCTGATCAAAAAGATGTCGCGATCGACCTTTCTGCCGTTCGATACGTCGATAATTTGGGGTTTGAGTCTCTTCTCGCTGCCGTCAAAAAGTGTCCGGGACGTGTTCGATTCGTGAATGCGTCGCGCGGAGTCCTATCTCTTTTCGCACTTGCCCATCTTGACTTTCTGATCGAGAAATCATGACTCGGACTCGGTGTTCCCCTGTTCCTATTCCTCATGAATTTGCTTCAACTTCGATAGGTTCAGGATCATTTACTTTCCAACTTTCAGAATCGGCTTTACAATGGGCGGGTCGTTCCCGTGGATTCAGTGAACAGTTGTAGTCGCTCCTTTCTTTCGAAATGAGGCCGCCATGTCTCGTGACATCAGCGATCTGCTTTCGGCCTGGAGTGTCGATGATTTTCCGGTTCGTGTCATCGATGGGGACGACGGGCGACCCAAGCTGCAGCGTCGGCTCGCGCTTGGGATTTTGCAGCTCGAAATGGATGGGCGTCCCGATGGTCAGACTCCATTCGGCGACGAATCCTATTTCGATCATTTCCAGCGCCGCTGCGATTCCGAGGCGGAGTCGTTCTATCTGACAAGTGCCGACTGCCAAAAGCTCGCCAGTGAGGCGATTCTCTATTTCCAACGTCGTCTCTGCTTCTTCGACCTGGGTGACTTCGAGCGAGCCGCCCGCGACGCGGATCGGAACCTCGAAGTCTTTTCCTTCGCGCGGAAGCATGCTCTCGATGAAGAAGACGCCTGGATGCTGGACCAGTACCGCGGATTCGTTCTTTCACACCGGGCACGGGCAAAGGCGTTGTCCGCGCTGAAAAACCAGGATTTCAATTCCGCCCTAGCCGCCGTTGACGAAGGCTTCGCCAAAATTCGCACGTTCCTCGATGAATATGACATCGATGAGGAAATGGCGGCCGGTGACGAGTTGCGCCAGCTTCGTCGGTTGCGGGACACCATCACGGGACATCCGACCGAATTACCGGCTGGAGGAGACATCGCTCAGATTCTTCGCGACCAGCTCCGATCCGCGATCGAAAACGAACAATACGAACGAGCGGCAAAGATCCGCGATCAGCTCGCATCACTTGAATCCCCCACTTGACCACAACGCCCCCCCTACTCTCGATTAATCTGGTCTGCGACGCACTGTCAGCAGCGTATCTCGGCTGTTACGGCAATGAGTGGTGCGCGACTCCCGCGCTCGATCGATTAGCGCATGAGGGGATAACTTTCGATCATGTCTTTACCCCACTCGACGTCCTCCCAGGCGGATGGCGAGGGGCATCCTTCGATGATTCCGTTGCGCGTTGGCAAGAGGCGGGAATTCAATGCGTCTGGTTCAGCGATGAAGCAGAACCAAGCCCGCCTGAAAATGTCATCGCTCCTCCGATGGATATGGAAGGTGGGCACTCTCTTGAACGACTCCTACGAACCGCGCTGGAATGGATCGAATCGAACGACGAACAGCCCGCCATTGTTTGGATTGCCATCGGCCTTGCGCCGTCTTCATGGGCTCCCTCCGCGGAAAGTTTGGCGTCGCGATTGGAGGGAAGCGAGCCGGTCGATCCGATGGGACAGCTCGACGCGATGATCGAGGAGAGCCTTCCCGTCGATTCACTCGATGCACTGCGAGATACCTATGCCGCTCGCGTGGAAGAGCTTGATCGTTGCATCGGAGAGTTTTTCGAGGAGCTTCGTGAGGCGGACCTCTTTCACGGTGCTCTTATATCGTTCACGGCAGATCAAGGCTGGCCCCTCGGTGAGCACGACGCAGTCGGCTTCGCAAAACCTTGGCTGAATGAGGAACGAGATCACATTCCGCTCGTGATGAAGGTGCCAGGGGGGTCTCAAGCAGCCAGAAGTCCTGGGCTCATCACGACGACCGATCTCGGACCCACGATCGATGAGTTTTTTGGCCTCGTGCCGGATGAATCGCTCGGGGGCAAGAGTCTCGCGCCCTTGATTCGTGGCGAGCCGGTCCTCATTCGAGAGTATTTGATCTCGGGACTTGCGGAGGAAGAATTCTCGCTTCGCACGCAGAACTGGAAACTGATTCTTCCCTGTGGTGAAGCTTTAATAGATCGTCCTCGGCAGCTCTATGAAAAGCCTGAAGATCGCTGGGAAGTGAACGATTTAGCGACACTCAAGACTGATATCGCGGATCACCTCGAACTTCAGCTTTACCGCTATCTTGATGCCCTTGAACGGCGAACGATCGATGTTGTCCCGTTGCCTCCCCTACGGAAGGACATTCTCACGCCTACCGATTGATGTAGGGCGAAGTGATTTTCTCGGATGGACGGAGACTCTAGGCCGCGACCAATGGATGGTTTACACGACCGCTTCTTCGGCCCGCTCGATTACATCGAGCGTTTCGCGAGGCGAATCACACGATCTTAATTGATCCAGAAATCCAGGCTGTTGGATGAGACGTGCGAGACGGGCTAAGACCTGTAGGTGGAGCCGGTCCTCGCGGCAGAGAATGAGGAAGAAGATGTCGGTCATCTGGCCATGCGATCCGCCGAAGGGAATCGGGGATGACGTGCGACCATAAGCGATCAGTGATTCCCCGAGGTCATTGGGAAGCCGGCGACCAGGGTGAGGGATGGCAACCCCGCCGGGCATGGCCGTGCTCTGTAGAGCTTCGCGCTCACGAACCACTTCGAGAACGCGAGCCGGATCATAAAGTTGCCAAGTTCGGTTTGCAGTGGCAACGAGTGATCGCAGGACACCTTGAGCGGTGCGACCATCAAGAGGAACCGCCGTGGTCTCCTCGTGCATGAGTGGCCGAATCGTGAGCGGGGACTCAAATTCCTCAGGAACGTCGCGTACCGTCTCCTCGAACTTCTCGAGTTGTTCCGCGGAGAAGTGCGGCATCTCCTGTTCGAGCCAGTGATGAACCTCTGCTCGATGGAATCGCCAATTTCCGTTGATGCGGTGACCGGGAATGCGGCCCTGCGATGCAAGCTTTTCCAAATCGCGCGCATCGCGACCCAGAAAATTCGCCAGGCTCTTCAAGTTGAATGTTTCAACCGGCACGACCGTACTTCCCGCAGCAACAAGGACCCTTACTCAAGTATCATATCGTTGCAAAAAGAAGTTGAAATGAAATCGCCTCGAGCGATTGTTTCAATTCTTCGTGCGACGGGGTTCCCGCGTGGATTCACGCGAACAAGTGAGGTCTCGCTTTATCATACACAATGGCCTCACTTTCGGCCTATTAACGTGATGTAAAGAAATCGGAAAGATTGAAATGAATGGAATAAACATCCTATTTTCCTCAATTTAAGGGATGTGCAGAGTCCGTTTATTTTGGCCAAGCCTTGGAGTTCAATTGTCAACGATGAGCGGAAATCGGTTCATTGCGCGTGAGAGTGGTTCTGAAACGACCACCCCCTTTGAAAGTGCTTTTGAAGCGGCCACCAAGCGGATCGGGCTGGTGAACGTTTCTCGCTGGGACCGAGTGGAAGTGGCGGGGAACGATCGAGCGAAGTTGATCGGCAATCTCTGCACGAACGAGATCGTCAAGCTGCCATCGGGCACGGGATGCGAAGCTTTCTTCCTGAACGCTAAGGGAAAGATCATCGACTACGGGATGATCTATTCGGTGGGGGATAGCCTTTGGATTGATCTGGAGCCGTCGCGCGGCGCATTGATGGTGAAGCATCTTGACCGGTACATTTTCCGCGAAGACGTTCAGCTTCATGATCGTTCGGAATCACACGCTCAATTCCATTTGGCAGGGCCGAAGGGGCATGAGCTCCTTTCGCTTCTTGGACTGAGCGGCGAATTGCCGGATCGAGCCGTCTGTATTCAGGAGTGGGAAGGGGCACCCATCCAAGTGCGTAGGCGAGCACGGTCAACGGAAGGGGGCATTGACCTCGTTATTCCTGCCGAGCACGCGGCTCATCTTTGGAGCCGACTGTTGGAAAGTGGCAAGCCGCTCGGATTGGAAGTGATGGATGAGGACGTGCTCGAGACACTTCGGGTAGAAGCCTCTCTTCCTCGTTTCGGCATGGAAGTCACAGAAGAGAATCTTCCGCAAGAGATCGGCCGGGACAAGGAGGCGATCAGCTTTCACAAGGGGTGTTACATCGGGCAAGAGACGGTGGCACGTCTCGATGCCTACGGCCATGTGAACAAGATCTTGCGAGGTTTCGAATCTGAATCAGGTGCTCCCATGGACGCTGGTCAACCACTCTTCAAAGAGGGGAAGCAAGTCGGCACGATCGCATCCGCTGTGGATTCTCCACGCTGGAGCAAACGAATCGGAATGGGAGTTGTCCGGGTGGCCGGGGTGGATGTCGGATCAACCGTCGAAGCTCAAACGCCCGACGGTCCGTTGGCCGTCAAGATCATCGCGCTTCCGTTCGAGACGACTTGAGGCTGTTGGATAGTTGACAACGAGAAATGCCAAGAATTGCCGTTGTTTACGTGGCCGGATGGCCCAGGCAACTCGTTGCCTGGGTGCCGAGGGCACAAGAGGGTGTGCTTCCAATAACGAGAATAACTTTCGGACCTCGACACGACTGAGCATCGATCCGGCCAGCTAATTGCTTGTCGGCCTAACTGTGCTGCCCTCTTATTGCTGCGCAACCCAGGCAACGAGTTGCCTGGGCCACCCGAATTGCAATAACTCGACGCCGAATTATCGGACAGCATGAAGCGAGTTGGCAGGCTCCGCTGGTAGAAAATCTAGGCGTGTTTTCTTCAATCACTAAGGCGAGACAATGGTCTCTGCCGCAGGCGTGCAGGAGTCGCACGCAGGCTTAACGCTCGTGCAGGTGGCTTCGAGCAGGAAGTAATTCTTCAGCTCGGGGCATCCATGATGGTTTTTGACGTGCATGATGCCAAGATAGAGACCAGGGCAGATCTGCCTGACTTCGTCGCGGGCTTTACGGGCAAACTTTGTGGAGCAACTGTAATCGAAGATGAGTGATGCACCGCCGTCGATATAGCTGGTGCCGCTGTAGATCGTCGCGGGGACGATTTGTTTATGCCCGACTTGATTGAGCATGGTTGCCTGCTCGGGATAAATCCACTTTCCTTTCCATACGAAGCTCGTGACTTCCGCTTTGATTTCACGTGCGCAATCCTTCTTTCCCCAAAGGACCGTCCCCTCGTAGTACCCGCCCGTGAGATCGGCGGCGGGGAGCGTGCGATACAGCGCCTCGAGTTCGCAATAGCTCAAGTGGAGAAGACGGTCCTTGGTCAAGCAGGGATCGCAGCAAGCCGCCTCGTCCGCAGCGGCGGGTCGGGCCATCGATCCCACAAAAATGAAAAGGGAAATGATCGTCACGAATCGGACAATCTGGCGGGAGGGCATGGTCACGGGTGCGTTCTCTCGATGGTGTCTTCATGGTGCTGCATCTCGCCAAACGGTCGATTCCCGAGGGAATCCCATTGAACGAGATACCTTTTCCGTGAAGAGATCGACGCGAACGCTCGCGAACTCTAGCGAGGATAAAGAGAGTTCTTCGCTCAGGCGGAGTTTACGGGGTGGTCGTAGGCATTCGGAGGGTCGTGCCGGCGGGAACCTGAGTTTCACTGACCAACCGATCACGATTCAGGTTATAGATCTCACGCCAACGACGCCCGTCCCCTAAGTGCTTCTTTGCGATGGCCCACAAGGTCTCGTTGCGCTCGGCGTGATAATGATTTCCCGGCGGTTCAGGGGCCGGGGTGCCGACAAGCTGATGATCAAACGCGCTCTGTTGAATCGGTGGGTGATTCGAAACGGGGATCGCCGCCCCCGCGCCGGCGGGTGCATTCGACATCACGTAGGGCATTCGATCGACTTTCTGGAACGCGTCACGAGCAGTCCCCGTCGACGCCATCCCGCGCTGCTGACCGAGAACTTCCATCGGCGGGACAAGAACCTTCGCGCCTGTCGGCAGTACGTCGTCTCCTCGGAATCGACTTCGATTGTATCGAGCGAGCGCTTCGCCGTAACCTGACGTGTGATACATGGTCTCCGCAATCCGCTCGAATGAATCACCTTCAAGCGTCAAATACGCCTTCGCGTCGTATGAAATCACTTTTGGCTGATCGCTGGTGAGATCGGTCTTGCGAACTTGAACATGGTTGACGACCGCTGTCCCGCCGTACACGACTTCACCCTTCGGAAGTGATCCTCCGGCGACAGAGACGAACTCCTCACTCGGTCGACCTGGGCCGAGCGGCACATACTCGCGGTGGTTATTGCTAAGCGGAAGGTACTCATCCGGCTTCGCCGCAGTCTCTACGGTTGCAGCCTGGTCCGGGGGAGCGGCAATTCCACGAAGTGACTTCGCTTGGGCAATCGGTGCTGCGGCCGGATCGACGGGCTCAGTGGAAGGGGTGGCCTTGATCGGCTGAGCTGTCGCGATGACATCTTTCGGCGTCGGTGCCGGAGCGGAGGAAGAGGCCATCGCTTTGGCAGGCGGGACAGCCGGTGTACCGAGCGTCGCTCCATTGGTCGATGGCGGCTGAATGGCTTTCGCCGTCACCCTATCCGATGGTGGAGCGGGAATCTTCGGCAAGTTAGAAGCAGGAGCGGAATCGCCAGTCCCGGTTGCGGAGACCGCAGGTGTCGGCACTGCCGACGTTTTTGTGGGGGTTGCGGTCGCCACGGGCTTCAGATCATTCGTCGGGAGCTTCGGCGACGGCATTGTTCTAACCGGTTCTTCCAATGCGGAGTCCGCCATCGCGGAGGCTGCGGGCATCGCCGGAGACCGTTTTGATTCGACCGGCCCCGCAGGAGTGAGTGATGCCGGCTTTTCGCCTAGCATGCTCCCAGTCATTTCTTCCGAGTCAGGCAATGAGGACTTCGGGAGTGGAGATTTCTTGTTTTGAAGAGGTTCCTCGGCAAGCGACGACTCAGCAGGCGGAGATGTTTTCTTCGTGGCTTCGTTCAGTTCCGCTTCGAGTTTCGGCATGGCTATTTCGTCAACCGACGGGAGCACGGCATCACTCTTCGCGGTGACCGAAGGAGGCGCGGGTGGAACTGGACTCTCCGCGACGACGGGTTTATCCCCGTCCAGATTTGGGAGCAGTTCATTTTTCGGCGTTGTTTTCGTCGGAGGAGCAGGCGGCGCGGGAACGGTGACCTGTTCAGGAACGTTCACCGGCATGTTCGGTTCTGAAGCGGGGAGGCTCGGTTTCGTTGGCGCGGCGGGCCTGGAAGAATCGAGAACCGGCGGCAGCGCGACATCGTTAACGAGATCTCCCTCAGGCAGCGCGGGCATGGAAAGCTCTCCCTTTGGGGGAGCAGGCTTTTCGGCCGACTTTTTCGCGGGGGTTGTCGGTAATTTCGATACGGATTTTCCCGCGGGCTTTTCGGACGCCGGCTTTGGTTCTTCCTTCTTCTCCTCCGCGATTTCGGGGGGAGCGGGAGGCAGAAGGGGAGGCTGTGCGTTGTTCGGGGTTGGTGCATTCACTGGAGGCGCGGTGGCCTCAGGCATGCCCGCTTGTGATGCAGGCTCAGGCACGGCACCGCTTGATGCCAGTACATTGTCCATTGAGGCAAGCTGTGTGATCGGAAGGGAGATTCCACGATACCAGAGTGCCCCACCAATACTGGCAGCGAAGAGGAGCGCTACGGTCGTGGCAACGAGCGCGTCGCGAGACATGGCTGCGACACCTCCAAACGAAATCCCGGACCGAGCCGAGGGTTCGTGCAAAAACGCCGAGAGAAAGGATGTGCGATCGATGATGCGTATCGCTGATACAGCGGCAGACATCGCTGGTTTCCCCTTTCAGTATCGGCTGACTCCACGATCAGCCGTTACTTTTTCCCGAAGCTCTTCGCCGATTCATCCGGCAGTAATCGCCGTGCTCCGCGAAGCTTCGCACTCCTCGACCGACTATTGATCCGCATCTCTTCGTCGCTGGCCACGATGATCGACTTCGTGAGGTTCTGCCAAGTCTCGCGATCCTTGAACGCGTGCTTGACTCGGCGATCCTCGAGCGAATGAAAGCTGATGATCGCGACTCGTCCACCTGGCTTGATGACCGAAGGCATTGCCGCCAAGAGCGAGTCGAGCGAACCAAGCTCGTCATTCACCGCAATTCGAAGCGCCTGGAAGACGCGCGTCGCCGGGTCGAGTCCCGCCCCTCCTCGTCGATGCTCGCCGCGCGGTCGCGGTACCACCGATCGAACCAGGTCGGCCAACTCGCCGGTCGTCCGGATCGGTTCCTTTCGGCGGGCCTCGACAATTCGCTTGGCCACTTGCCGGCTAAACCGTTCCTCGCCGTACTCCCAGAACACCCACGCCAGGTCCCGTTCAGAGAGCTGAGCGATCAACTCCGCCGCCGTCGGACCTGCCGTTGAGTCCATCCGCATATCGAGAGGTCCATCTCTACGGAAGCTGAATCCGCGCTCTGCTTGGTCTAACTGGGGAGAAGAAACACCTAAATCGGCGAGGAGTCCGTCAACTTGGGGGGTATCGAGATTCTGGAGAGCTTCCTTGATGCGGCCGAAGTTGGAATGAACCCATTCGACCGGGCAGCCGGAGACGACCTCACGCGCGCGGCGAAGACTCTCTGGATCCTGATCCAAGGCAATCAGTCGACCAGTCGGTCCGAGCCGCTCGGCAATTTCACGAGAATGGCCCCCCAATCCAACCGTCGCATCAACGATGGTTTGCCCTGGTTGGATGTCGAGCAGTGTCAACACCTCGTTCAATAGAACCGGGATGTGACCGGCTGGTGGAGTCGTTGATTCCGTTTCCTCATCCATCGTCGACTCTCAGATTGGCAGTGAATGGAAATCACGTGGGGAGCGTTGGTTGCCATACCGAGTCCTTTCCTTCGGTCAACCACGCGAGTCTTTGGAACCCGGGATATGGCATCAACTCACGTAGGCGGGGTCCTCTGGACCCAGCAGTTTCCAACAGCGACGACGGATTGCTGGGTCGAGACGACCCAGCCTACTCCGGGTTTCAAACCCAAGGATAACTTTTGGCAGTCAGCCCCACACTCGGCCGGTCCATTGGGCGCGACGATAGGACAATTCACAACGAATATGTTCCAGGCTACTGGAAGGCGAAAACACTACTATGAAAGTGACGATTCAATAGGCCTTTACGAACGGGTCGAGGCGTTCATTCGCGTTTGACTGAGAAGCGATCCTCCATTGATGAGAGAGACTTCCATTAACACGGCAACGACACCAGCGGTGAACAAACAGGGGGATCGCGTCCGGGCGATGTTTGCGAGCATCGCGCGTCGATATGACCTGCTCAATCACCTTCTCAGTTTGAACATCGATAAGCGCTGGCGTGCTTTCACCATTCGGACGGTTCCTCCGAAAGCAAATGCCGATGTGCTCGACGTCTGCACCGGCACCGGAGATCTCGCGCTCGGCTATGCGGCCAAGGAGCCGACGGCGAAGGTGGTCGGGCTCGACTTTTGTCCCGAGATGCTTGAGGTCGCGAAAGAGAAAAATGATCGCGTGAAGGCGCATGTCACTTTCGGAGAGGGAGACGCCACTGCGCTTCCTGTCGAGTCGAATCGCTACGACATCGTCACCTGTGCATTCGGCCTGCGAAACGTCTCTGATACCATGCGTGGCATCGAGGAAATGGTCCGTGCCGCGCGGCCAGGAGGGAAGGTCGCCATCCTGGAATTCAGCCGGCCACGCATTCCGATCTTGCGTTGGCTTTATCTGGCGTACTTCAAACATCTCCTTCCCCGCATCGGCCAGTCGGTCTCAAAAAACGATCACAGTGCGTACGAGTATCTGCCGCAGAGCGTGCTTCAGTTTCCCGATGGTGAAGAGTTGGCGGTCATGCTTCGCGAGCGTGGGCTCGAGGACGTTCGCTTCTATCCGCTGACGCTTGGTATCGCGACGCTTTACGTGGGAACAAAGAAGTAATGGCGGACTTGCCGATCGTCGTCGGTATTACCGGAGCGAGTGGATCGCAGTACGCGAGACGCTTGCTTGATGTGCTGCTCGCCGCCGATCGAGAGGTTCACGTCGCCATCAGTCCCTCGGCCATTCAAGTGCTCAAGGCCGAGGTCGATCCCACGATCGATCCGAAGAAGTTCCATCCACGTTCCTATGCATCCCATGATTCGGACAAGCTTTTCGTCTGGAATCATCAGGACCTGTCGGCCGGCATGGCCAGCGGGTCATTCCGGACGGCGGGGATGGTCGTGGTTCCTTGCAGCACGAGCACGCTGGCCGCCATCGCCCATGGGCAAGCGATGAATCTCATTCACCGCGCGGCCGACGTTCATCTCAAAGAGAGACGTAAGCTCATCCTTGTCCCGCGCGAAACTCCTCTCAGTTTGGTCACGATCGAGAACATGGCTGCCGTCACCAGGGCCGGAGCGGTCGTGCTCCCCGCCATGCCTGGCTTTTATCACAATCCTAAGTCGATTGACGATCTCGTCGACTTCGTGGTGGGCCGCATTTGCGATCAGCTTGAGGTCGAAAATCGACTGATCCATCGCTGGGGTTCGGGAGACGCTTCCTCAAAGTGAAATCAGTGAATTCGAGCGTTCCTCGAATTTTCATTCCACCGACGCTGATCTCTCAATGTTTGACCTATGTTTGTGAATGAGGGTCCGAGGGAGCGGTACGTTCCCAATGTGTTTCGGACTCTTTTGTCCGCGTTCCCGCTACCTCTCAAGGGAATTGTCGATTATCCCTCGCCCTCGGGAAGGAAGCTCGGATCGCCTGACAGAGTGGTTGGCATGAGCATCAGTCTGGAAGATGAAAAGGATCGCCTCGACGCCCTTGCGAAGTGGGCTCGTCGCGTCATCAGCGAGGGGGAACATCATGGCCCCGAAGCTCGCCGCACGGCGCGAACGCCCCTCAATTCTGAATTGATCCTCATTCCACTCATTCCCGAGTCACTTCGGCCCTGCCCCGAGCGACGCATCCGAACGATGGGAAAGGACCTCTCGGACACCGGAGTCGGCGTGCTCGCCAATCAGCCGCTGGATGACGAACTCTATTTCTGCGAGTCCCAGCAGCTCGACGCCATTCTCCTCATTCGAAAGGTTCGTGATCGCTCCGTGCGTGGTTCCATCCGCGAATACGGCTTCATGATCCTCGACCGCTACGGCTCGTTTCAGGATCTGCGAACGCTGTGATTCACGGGTGAGCTGACCTGCTTGAAAGCGATTACTCTTTCTTTGGCGTGAGCATTTCTTCAAAAAGATCCGCATCCATTTCATTTGCCAGAAAAGTAACCCGGCCGTCTGAGAATAGGAAATTCGCACCGCCACGATGGGCGGAGGAGAACTGCGCGAAGTCTTCGATCTTGTCGGGACAATTCGAAATGACGTTGAATCCCCTCTTTGCACATTCGATACCGCTCGCGCCAAAGCGGAACACGCTGTATGCGAATCCCAATCGATCGAATTCGGATGCAAAGTAAGGCCTGGCCCAGCCGACGTTGTTTTTCACGACTTCCCCCGCGATGATGAGCCGATCAGGCCCCATATACTTGCGGCCAAGACGGAACCCCGGTGCGAGTGCGAAGTTCGACGGACCAAAGCCGTCGATCGCGCTGTAGTCGGCTGCTGGGCAAACATAGATCGGAATAAACTCCGACACGACGGTCGCGTTTTCCGGTGCATCAAACCGTTTGCCGAAGTCATACGCTTTGAAGAGTTGCCGTTCCTCGATATCCGCCAAAAGGAGCGCGCACCATGTGGTGTGCAATTGAGGCAGAGTAGGAGGCCAGGCCGTGATCATTTCCGGGAGAGTGGCCTGCAAGCGTTGTTCATAGTTCGCAAGGGCAAGGCCCACTTGCCGCAGATTATTCGTGCAAGAGGAGCGGAGACTCAGGTCTCGAACAAAATGAAGGGCCGGGAATAGCAGGCAAACCAGCAGCCCGATAATCGCGATGACGATGACGAGTTCGATGAGGGTGAAGGCAGGCCTCCGAGGAAATGTCCGCCGGTATCCGCTACCTGCCGACCGAATAACGTTTGCACACATCGTCGATGTCCGATTCATAAATAAACAACTATGTCGCGCTCGCGGCTAACCGGAACCACTCCCACCGTCGCCGATAAATTGCTCCAACAAGTGCACCCGCCGCATACCAAATGATATCTCGGTGGTCGGCAATCGTGACACCTTCAAAAAGCCTCGTTGTCGGAAACCAACCTTCAAACATCCATGACCAGAGGATGAGTGGAATCAGGATCTCGTAGGAGTGTGGCGGCTCCCCCTTCGTCCGAAGGTGAAGAAGCGCCAACAGCGTCACCAGGATTGGAATCCAGATCGGGAAGCAAAGCAGGTCATTGAGGTGATGATGAAAGAAGGGGAGTGATGTATTTGGTTTGATGATCCGTCGATTGATGACGTAAAGAACACAACTGAAGAGAAAGAGACGGTCGCGAAAGAGAGAATAGGGGGACATATCAGTGCCCTGAGAGTTGAACGGCAGTAATGAAAAGTCCCAAGATGGATGCGAAGATCGCGATGGCAATCATGCGAAACCACGGAGGTCCTTCATTGGTCGTAAACTCTTTAGGCCAGGCGGCGACATAAAACACAAGCAACGCTAGTGCGGCTGCCAAGAGGGAGCTCGATAGCGCCACCATCCCCTCTCTTGCGAAGAGGAATCGATGCAGTGGGAAAAGGGGCAACGACTGATCTGTTGACGAGATATCGGCATCGAACCATCTACCGCCGGGGTTTCCATCTTTACCGAAGGAAACCACACGCCCCTTATCCTTGTCGTATTCGAACTGGTGAAGCCAGAAATCCTCTGGATCCCTCGATTCTCGCATGAGTAGAACCTGTCCCATGAGATCCTCCTCGCGAAGATCGCGAAGCGTCGGTGGGTTTTGTCCATAATGCTGACGATAGTTGTCGATGGCATGTTGCAACGCATGAAGTGAATCGAGCGTGTTCTGCTGAAGGTGACGGTCAGGAACCGTCGGAATGATTTGTCGCCAAGCGAGCACGTAGGTCAGCGCGGCAATCGCCAAACTGAAGGCGACGGCGATCATCACCCATCGGACGAATGTTGGCTCATATTTCATTTCATTCATTACTGCTCAGCAGTCAGCAATGTTCATGGCAAAACAATGGTCTGCCTCGTGGATGCAGCAAGGGCCCTATTCAGTGTGTCATAAGCATGAAAAGAATAATAGCTATAGCCGATCCAACGCTCAATAACGCCAAATTGGTCATACGCTCCCAGGGTAAGCTGTCCAAAGAAGAGAATTGCCTCGGCCTCATCATCAGCAGGGATATGATTGAAACAACGCATCCGGCAATAATGCAAGAAAAGATGATCCCTCTTGCAAAGGGGAATAGAAGTAGTTCAGTTCCCAATGCCGAAGGAAGATATTTATGATCGGAAGACAAGTCTCTGTCAAAACCCATTCCGCCTTCTTTCCCATCGCTACCATAGGAAAGGATTTCTGGGCTATCGGAGCGGCGGACATAGACGAGTTCGTTATTCCAATCATCAACAGGTCTGCCAGCATCGTTTGTTCGATAGTGACGTTGATTGGGATCTTTGTTGATAAACTCATCAAATGAATTTGGGTATCGATCGTTTTTGACTTTGAAAGTCTTCGCGTCGTCACGAATCGAATGAAGCCTAGAAAATGTAAAAGGCTGAGGATACCGAATTCGCACATGCTGGCTTACTAATCCGCAAATCAGCACGGAAGCAATCGTCGTTGTGACGATTCCACAAAAGAACGCAGCAAGTAGCCACGACATGAACGATAGTAGCTTCAGCATAATGAATTGCCGTACGGAATGCATGAGCTCGAAGTTCGGTATTAAGATCGCATTGTCGCCTTGAGCACGTCGCTCACCCGCTCCGCGATCTCTTCGGGCGGAGCTAAGGCTCCGATGCCGACATCTTCACAGGCTAGTTTTTTCGACACGGGCGAGATGACACGCGCGCCCCAAGAGGTGAGGCGGTTCAGGTGCTCGGCAGTCGTCGGGTGCTCCCACATGAGCGTGTTCATCGCGGGGGCGACGAGCAGGGGGCGAGTGAAGTCCCAGGCCCGAGCGACGGAGAGGAGAAGCGTGTCAGAAATGCCGGCCGACATCTTGGCGAGGACGTCCGCCGATGCCGGGGCGATGACGAACAGGTCCGCCCAGCGGCGCAGCTCGATGTGAAGGATAGGATCGCCGAGCTGTTGCCAGGTCGACCATTCGTCCTGGTCGTCGTGAATAGAAATCGATTCGGGAAGTACGGGAAGAAATGCACGGGCCCGGTGCGTGACGACCGCTTTCACATCGCCGAGCTGGAGGAGTTGCTCGGCCAAACGGTCTGCTCGAATCGTGGCGACGCTTCCCGTCAGTCCCCAAAGGATGCGTGGCCGGCGCTCATTCATCGCTTCGATCCCACCGCAACGCTTTGCAACTTCTGCTTTTCTCGCACCCACTCGAAGACCCGATCGACGAGGTTCTCGGCAGGGTTGTCGTCGACCGAATACGTTTCGGTCGGATGGCCGAGCCGGACGAGATGAATCGTATGTCGGCTTTCGCGAAGGAGATCGAGGTCATTTGCCACGATGCAGTCCGAATGATTATGGCGGGCGGATTTCTCGGCCGCCTCGATCAAGACCTCCGTGCTGGTGCCGACGAGCAGCTTGAAGCCGACCTGATAAATATCAGGGGCCCAATCCTTCACTCGCTCGATCGTCTTTGGCACCCGATTGAGTTCGAGCGTCAGGTGTTCTTGATCGGAAGGGATCTTGCCCGTCTGGGCGACCGGGGCATAGTCCGAAACGGCCGCCGCAAGGAAGATGACGTCAAAGTGTTCCGATGTGAGAAGCTGCTCGAGCTTTTGCTGATACGATTCGAGACTTAGAAACTTGATGTCGCGGTAGCGGTCCTTGAGGGGGGCAAAGCGGTCGGCCGCCTCTTTCGCTTCAGCCAGTTGGGCGGCCATGTCGCCGGTGATGTCGATCTTCTTTTCGATCGGGCTGATTGCTCGTTCCGAGTAGAAGTGGGTCACTTCCGCTCCTCGTTCGAGAGCCGCCAGCGCGATCTCGGCACCGAAGCGCCCGCTCGATACGTTTCCGAGCCAGCGAATCTCGTCGATGTAAGCACGGGTGCCGCCCGCCGTGATCAAAACCCGCATGCGAATTCCTCGCCCTCGAAGTCGCTGCCGGTCCCCTCAGCTCGGCGCGAAATCGACCCATGATTACCTTACTCGGTTCCTCGACGCAAAAGTCCTTTTCCTCCCGAACCTTTTGGCATTTTTTCCGTGTCCCTCAGAGAGACTGGAACCTCGTCGTCTCCTTGCGACCCGAACGAGACGGTTCTAACGAATGTAGCGGTAAAGAGGGGTGCTCGGGGCACCGTTGGGGTGACTGCTATCGCCGGGATTTGGGCTGTCTATCGCTTTGATCACGCACGGAGCGACGCGGAAGTTCGCGATTGAATCGTGTCGAAAGGGGAGAGAATCCGCAGGACATCGGCTGGCAGGGAATTTTTTCGTCAGAGGGGCCGGAATTGTGCGTGACCAAACTCAAGACGCGGAGATAAGTTGATGCGATTTCCCCACCTACGGCGACTTCCCGGTTTCTTGACCGAGGCTCGTCGAGGGGGTACTTTTCCATACAACACTTTCTCTGCAAGCCAGCACGGCGTTGCCGTGTCTCGGCCTCTGGGGATGTAGCTCAATTGGTTAGAGCACTGGACTGTCGATCCAGAGGTTGCGGGTTCGAGCCCCGTCATCCTCGTTCAAAGAAACGCCGCGCCACCTGATTCACCTCAGGGACCGCGGCGTTTCTGGTTTCTTGGGGTCACGATTTGAATTCACACCATTGCTTGATGATCTGTCCATCCCGCACGATGGCTACTCCACCATTTCCAGCAAGTCGATGCCAGCCTCCGGCGTCCCATTCCCAAAGTTCATCTCCAGGCAGCATTAAAGCGGCGATCTCAGCCGAGCGAGTTTTGATCTTGGCGCGGAAATCGGGCGTACAAGCCGATTCTGCCAATTGGCGGACGCAGTACTCTTCGTACGTCGTCTTGCAACGCAGAATCCGGCATAACTCATCGTTGTCTTCGATCCATCTTTTCCGTGAATCGCGGCATTCGAGACATAATAGACCATCGTTAATGGCATACGGAAAGAGATTGAATTCCGCACTTTCATATTCAGGGGTGCTTCGGATTGCCGGAGTTGTGGAGATGGTGGTCGTGTGTAGCAATGGGATTTCATGGACGTAACAGACACTCAGTAGAGACACGATTTCGTCCGTCGTTCGCGGGCTGATTGAGTTCGCGACGACAAAGTCGTTCCAAAGATCTTGCTGCCAAAAGCGGAGGCGGTTTTTGTCGTTCAATCGATTGATGGCTCGGACGAATCGGACGTAGCGTTCTGTGCCAGCGAAGCGGCGGAAAAGCAATCGCAAATCAGTTGCGTTTATCGTCATTCAACCGTCACTCGTCGATTTCTCGATTATCACCATCAGCCGCCGTAATTACTGTTCAGCGCGTTGACAACGTCTGAAATTGTCCCATGCCATTCCGAGTTGGCGTCTCGGAATGGATAGTGGTATCTCTTTCGTTCCGCATCGTATGCAACGCACTCATAAAGGTTAATTCGATAAACGATCCAGAGATAGGATGCTACCCGCTCGGGTGTTTCCAGTTGGCTTTGTTTTAAGATTCGTTTCGCGAGCGAATCAGGCAAGGCTCGTCGATCAAGTGTTACCGCGTTGAGCACGATAGCCGGATCGTTGAAATCGGGGTTTTCTTCGTGCCAACGGGATTCCGCCTTTCGGCATTCAGGGCAATACGTCACTTCCTGACGACGAGGCGGGCCGACGAGACATCCACCCAGAACGAACTTCCGAGCGTGAGGAAACTGCAAAGGCTCTGCTTGTAAGTACTCTTTGCGGAACCTGTATAGTCCGTAGTGCATCGGTACAAGATCTGTTTCGAGCTTTCTACGGTGCACTTTACATCGGGTCGTGGGCCATATTCGCTTGTAGGTCAACCAGACCCTGAGAACTATTGACATTCTAAGTGTGCTGAAATACTCAGAGAAACTCGCCTTCACACGTCACCAGTAATTGTAGCGCCGTTAGCCTTTCATTGATTTCTCTTTATACTTCAAATCGTGAGTTTGTTCATAGCGTTTCACCGGCGGCGGGCAAACATTCGCCTGGAACGAGGCTTCAGGGAGTCATTTCGTCATGTCCTTACGACCCATGCTCTATGCAACAGATGTATCGCCTCTTCTGAAGGCGGCGTCGTCACGAAATGTCTCTCTCGTCGAAGGGATTGTCGCGTACTTTCGTGAGAACCTCGATGATCCGGACGAAGAGACCCTCGAAATGGCGAGGGAAGAAGGGGAGCAGTTGCTCCGAGGGGCATATGCTGACGAGGCTGAATCAGAGGATCACGTGAATATCGTGTCGGCGCTCGCGGCCTCGCTCGGCGTGCAAGATGAAGAGCGAATGATCGCGGATGGCTCGTGGAAGCAATCAGGTTGGGATGAGTATGGTGAATTGGTCGGTCCGATGCTGCCACCAGCCGCTTGGGAGAAGTTTGCTTTCCTGACTCAGCGTGTCAGGCCTCTATTCGGCTCAGAGATTGAAAGCGATTGGTCGTACTATGGATATCTGCTTCTAGGTGAGGTGAAACAGTTGCGAACCGCGCTCGAACAATTGGCCAACGAACGTCCAGAGGTCGCATCGTCTGAATTTCACAACGAATTCATCGGATGGCTACGCCAAGCCGAGGAACGGAACTCCGACATGTGGCTCTTCGCATCATGAGACGGATTCACTTGAAAAGTGAGCGGAATCGGCATTGATGCGTGGTTTTTAAGTAGCGGATTTCCATCGTCGCCTTTCCCTTGCCATCCATGTTAGACTAACGGGCTGTAGGTGGAGGCCCGGGCCCTGATGTCATCTGAGCGGTGTCACTTTCAGCATCCGAAGATCAGTCGGCGGACGGCACTTCAGTCGGGCGCGATTGGGCTGCTCGGGCTGGGGATGAACCACCTCTCGGCGCTTCGGGCGGAGGCGTCGCCTGATCCTTTAGCGCGCGGGTCTGCCAAGTCTTGCATCTACATCTTCCTTTCCGGCGGGTTGGGCCAGCACGATAGTTTCGACATGAAGCCTGCGGCTCCCGAGAACATCCGGGGCGAGTTCAAGCCGATCGCGACCAGGACGCCGGGGATTGAGATCTGTGAGCACTTACCGATGCTCGCGGAGCGGAGTCACCTCTGGTCCCTTTGTCGATCGCTCACACATCGCTCGAACGATCATTCGGTCGGGCATCACATCATGCTGACAGGCCGATCGGAAGTGCCGCGCGGCTTCGATTCGACGAAACCTTCCTCGAGCGATTGGCCGTCGATGGCGTCGATCGCGAATTACACCAGCAAGTCGACGAACAATCTTCCGCCGGCCGTGGTCTTGCCGGAAAAGCTCGTTCATTCGACGGGCCGTGTGATTCCTGGTCAGTTCGCGGGGCAGATGGGACGGCTGCACGATCCGTGGTTCATCGAGGCTTCGCCGTTCCACTCGACGTCGTATGGAGCGTTTCCGCAATACGCGTTCGACCATCAAGATCGAGGGAAGAAAGACGATCGGCGGTTCGAGGCTCCGTGTCTTTCCGCTTCGCATGAGATGGTGGGGACGCGATTGAATGGCCGCATGGATTTACTGAAGTCGCTTGAAGCGGAGTGCCGGTTCTTTGATCGCTCGGCGGTGACCGAAAGTTTCGATCGGTATCGCCAGGGAGTGATCTCGATGCTGACCGATCCGACGGTGCGGCATGCGTTCGACGTCACCCGAGCCGACGAGAAGACTCAGGAGCGATACGGAAAGAACTCGTTCGGCTGGTCTCTTCTTATGGCAAGGCGGCTCGTCGAGGCCGGGGTGAAACTCGTTCAAGTCAATCTCGGCAACGATGAGACGTGGGACACGCACGGAGAAGCGTTCCCGCACTTGAAGAACAATCTCTATCCGCCGACGGATCGAGCTCTGTCGGCGTTGTTGGATGACTTGAATGAGAGTGGCTTGCTTGATTCGACCCTTATCGTCATGGCGGGGGAATTCGGGCGGACGCCAAAAGTGACTCATTTGAAGCAGTTCTACAAGTTGCCGGGCCGTGACCATTGGGGCGCGGTGCAAACAGTCTTCTTCGCGGGGGGAGGAGTGCAGGGGGGACGGGTCGTCGGTGCCTCCGACAAGATTGGCGGCTTTCCCGCCGACAGTCCGCAGAAGCCAGAGAACATGGCCGCGACGATTTATTCTGCCCTTGGCATTCCCCGAACCGCTCATTGGTTCGACGCCGCCGATCGCCCCAACCCTATCTATTTCGGCGATCCCATCCCCGGTTTGATGTAGGGCACTCGGTCGTTCAGAAACTATTGCCGTTTGCTTTCGCTCGAGTGGGGCATGTTCACTCTTTGGGACCGCATGTCTTTTGCTTGCAGATCTAGAACTCATTGTCTTACGCCCAACGGGCGCGCGGAGTGTTGCCAGGGAGTTCACTCCCTGGCAAGGGGTCGTGCGTCCTCCAGACGCGAAGTCAAAAAAAGATTAGCCACCATCCAGGGAGTGAGCTCTCTGGCAACACTGCGCTCTACGGGCGAAAGCATTCGGATGTTTTGCCAGATGTCTCTTGCCACTTTTTCTGGATTGACGCTCGTTTCACTGCCGACTATTATTAACCATGTGGTTAATTAACCGGATGGTAGGATACGATGCCGGACACCTTGAGTCAGACTTTCGCGGCCCTTGCGGATCCGACGCGGCGAGCCATGTTGGCTCGGTTGGCGGACGGAGAGGCGAGCGTTTCGGAATTGGCAGAGCCGTTCCGCGCTGAAATGAGTCTGCCGGCCGTCACCAAGCATTTGAAAGTGCTGGAGCGGGCGGGGCTCATCACCAAAACGAAGCAGGCTCAGTGGCGGCCTTGCAAGATCAATCCGCTTCCACTGAAGGATGCATCGGACTGGATGCAACAGTATCGGCGAATCTGGGAAGAGAGCTTCGATCGACTCGAAGAGTATTTGAAGACCGTTAAGGCAAAGAAGAAAGCACAAGGAAAGAAGAATGACCGCTCGAAATAAATCGAACGAGATCAACATCACACGCTTCTATGACGCGGAGCTGTCTGATGTTTGGGATGCGTGGACCGACCCCGCACAGGTCGCTCAATGGTGGGGACCGCGCGGCTTCACGCTGACGACGCACAGCAAAGATCTGCGTCCGGGTGGAAGCTGGATCTACACGATGCACGGTCCCGATGGAACGGATTACCCGAACAGCACGTACTATCACGAAGTCGAGTTGCACAAGAAACTCGTTTACGACCACGGTGCGAATGATGATCGGCCGCCGTTGTTTCGGGTGACGGTGCTGTTTTCAGAGGTCGGTGGCAAGACGAAGATGGAAATGACGATGGCACTGCCGACGCCCGAGGCTGCCGAGGAGACGCGCAAGTTCATCAAGCAGGCGGGAGGCAATTCGACCTGGGATCGCTTGGCGGAATACCTGGAGAAGGAAACGTCCGACAAAGAGATCTTCGTCATCAACAGGTCGTTCGATGCACCACTTGATTTGATGTTTGAGATGTGGACGCAGCCCGAGCATTTTTCGAGATGGCTTCCTCCCACCGGTTTTGAGATGAAGTTCATTGAAGCAAGCATCACCCCCGGCGGAACATCGACTTATTCGATGTCGAATGGGCAGGGGATGACGATGTATGGACGAGTAACGTACTTAGAAATCCGAAGGCCTGATCGAATTGTTTACACGCAGCAATTCATTGACGTGGACGGGAATATTTCAAGACATCCGGCGCTAGCCACCTGGCCTGAGACCATGCTGACGGTCGTTCAACTCGCGGCGGAGGGTTCGGACCAAACGCGAGTCACTGTCACTTGGGAGCCGTACGGAACGGTCACGCCGGAAGAGCTGGCTGCGTTCGTTCAGCTACGTAGCGGTATGACCCTCGGCTGGACCGGTTCGTTCGACAAGTTGGAGGAATTCCTCGCGAGCAAGTAGCCTCGAACGCATGATCGTTATTCGCAGGGGCGCCGTGGACAACCGTTCTGATACATTCGGGCGGATTCGGCGGCGCTCCGTATTTCACCCCCCTGACCCGTGAGCTTAGAATAGGTGGGTCGTATCCTTCTGCTCGATCTCGCTCGTTTATAAACGGGGGATCAAATGATGTTTCGCACCGCTTCGATTCTAATCACCACACTTTTGCTAATGGGAATGTCCATTGCGAGAGGAGATACTCCCGCGACCGTTCCACCTTCGGCAAGTATCTCCGAAGCCGCCGTTCACCAGACGGTAGATCGTGCGACCGCTTACCTTCAGAAGGAAAGCGCGGATTGGGCGCAAAAGCGGGTGTGTGCCGCGTGTCACCATACTCCGATGGCGATTTGGAGTCTGAGCGAAGCAAAGAGAAACGGTTATACGATCGATGAGAAATATCTCGCGGATATGGTGGAGTCAGTGCTTGGGAGCAAAGAGAAGCTCCGTGCCAGCAGGATCTTTCCCGATCCGAATGCTCCCCCTGATCCTCGTCCTCAGGGGCGAGGTCTCAACATGGCGCTCCCCATGCTGGCGGTCGGGGCAATTGCCTATCCGGCGTTGACCGATCATCAGCGAGAATCGTTGAAGCTGGTCGCCGGCGAAATCGTCGCGAAGCAGCAAGCGGACGG
>JAIEPU010000028.1 GCA_019748235.1 bacterium | reverse complement strand
CGTCTTCGACGGTCGAGAAAGCGACGGGCGGGCGGGCGGCGAGTTCCCGAAGCTCCTCCGCGACCTCGGCCACGGAGGAGAACGGCTTGGTGAAGACCCGCAGCGCGCCCAGCTTCAGCAGCCCCGTGAGGGTGGACTGCCGCACGTCTGCCGTCATGAAGCAGAAGCGGACGAGCGGATTGATCCGGCGCAGGGAATCGAGCGTCTGCGGCCCGTCCAGCACCGGCATGTTCAGGTCGGACAGCACCACGTCGATCTGCGCCCCGAACCGGCGGTACAGTTCGGCGCCCTCGCCGCCGTCCGCAGCGGCCCAGACGGCGAATCCGCGCTTCTTCAGCCCCTGCTCCAGCGACCGGCGCATCAGCTTGTCGTCCTCGATGACGAGGACGCCGACCGCCCGGCACTGGTCTTCGGCACCGGGCGGATCGGCCTGCCGGACCTCCACCAGGGCGACGTGGCGCGTGGCCGGACCCTCACTCGTCTGCTCTGCGAGCGCGCTGTGGCTCATGTGCTTGCCCTCATGGCGGCACGGCGCGGCCGGCTTGCGGCCGGGCGAGATCACGATCCCGAGCGGCGGCAGGACAACGCCGTCAGCCCACGGACGTTGAAGGGGAATGCGTCCCCGAACGGATTACGGATGAACGGGTGAACCACCTCGGACCGAGGGTGGTCGCGTGGAGCGCGGGCAGCGGGGGGAGTGGCAACGACCGCCGGAAATGGCGACGGCCACCGCTGGAAGTGTCAACAGCGGAGCAGGCAGAGGACGTGGAGACGGTCGGTGGGACTCAAGGAGATGGGGGCGGCGTGGGGTGCAGAAGCCCCCGTGACCAGGCGCAAGGACGCGAAGTCAAACGGACGGAAGAGCACGTCGAGTTGAAGCCCGCCGAGGAGGCCCGAGATGGCACCGGCCTGTTGAACCCGCTGGGGTAGAACGGCAATGATGCCATGCCCGTGAGTCGGGCAGGAGCAAGGAGCCTGGGCGGGGGCCGGGCGGTGGTCGCCTTGGGGGAGGGTGGCGGATGTCGTCGGCAGTTTCCGGCAACAGGGGCGACGAGGAGCGAGGTCAGGCGAGGCGTCACAGTTCGACGCGATGGCTTGCGGGAGGAACTGCGGCATGGAACACGGGCAGAGCATCGGCCCCGCCAGCGTCACCAACATCAGGTAGATGATCAACCCGACCCGCACCATTACCTTAACCCACCGAAAGACCACCCCCGGAGAACGGTATCACCGTTACCATCGGTTTATCATACGCCCGTCCTCCAAGAAAAAAAGTCCGTTCCCACACGCGCATGGTGCCAGTTTGTTCATTTGTCCCAGGTTGCCTGACTCCACGGCGGTTATGGCGTCGTCCGGCGGCGACGGTCTGTCATCGAGGAAGACCCCTTGCCTTGACGGACGTTCAGACGAGGCCAACGCCGCAGGCGGTCGGGCCAGGAGGGATGCCACCTGAGCTTTCAGCTCGCCCACCCCCGCGCAGGGAGCGGATCTTGGAAACGACTCGGGTCAGATCGCGTACGCGAACGATCTTATTTTCACCGAATTCGGGCAGAGAGTCATTCGTATGCGACTGGGCGTCCGTCATCGGTCGATGTCCACCCATCCAGCTTGCCGCTTCGCAGGCACCATCGTGGTAATGTAGCGAGGGTTGACCGCCGCAGGAGCGGCGTCTGCTCGGTGTTGACGGTCTCGTAGACCTGTTTCACGTCGTCCTTCAGCGTCCCCTCATCGACCACCGTATCACTCGCGCGATTCGCTGGCTGAAGGACCACCTCGCGGACGCCCTCCGGGTCGAGTTGCTGGCCGAGCGGGTGGGGATGAGTCCTTCGGCGTTCCACCTTCACTTCAAGGGCGTGACGGCGCTGAGCCCGCTACAGTACCAGAAGCGCCTGCGCCTGCAGGAGGCGCGGAGGCCGATGCTGAGCGAGGGGCTCGACGCGGCCGAGGCGGCCTTCCGCGTCGGCTACGAGAGCCCGTCGCAATTCAGCCGGGAGTACCGGCGCCTGCTCGGTGCCCCGCCGCGCCAAGACGTCGCCGCCCTCCAGGGCGAAGCCGAACCGATATACTCGTAGTCAGTCGGAACCGCCTGTTCGCGTCTCTTCACCCGCCCGGAAGGGAAATAGAAGGGAAATCGGCGCATGGGGTGCAAAACTGGCGCGCCGGACACATCGTCGGAGGCCCGACACCCTCATAAAACCCTGGAAATCATGCATCCCGTGCACGCCGCGCACCGGCGACGCCGCTTCTGCATCGGAAAGTGATCAGTCCCGGTCGATACGACGACGAGCCTTCGCTTCCGATCGATGTTTCTTCTCTGAGATTCGGCGTTCTTTGGACCCCTTGGTCGGCTTGGTGGGACGCCTTACTTTAGGCGCGGCTAGCACCGTGCG
Organism: bacterium; assembly: GCA_019748235.1. Lineage (GTDB taxonomy): Bacteria > Planctomycetota > Planctomycetia > Kolteriales > Kolteriaceae > JAIEPU01. Next base: position 25,459 of record JAIEPU010000028.1, on the reverse strand, counting down.
AATCATCTCTCGCAATTTCTCACGACAATCTTCGATGTTCTTTGGCTGATCTCGGTAGCGCTGGCTGACGACGAGTAAATCCCCGTCGTTCGTGAGCCGATTGCCATACTTCGTCAAAAATCGTTGCCTTATCCCGGGAGGCATGGCGGAGGATCGAACGGGTGACCAGGTAAGTGTCACCTTCGAATTGACTTTGTTGACATTCTGACCTCCTGGTCCCGAACTTCGCGCGAAGGAGAGGGACATCTCGGCGGAAGGAATCGTGAAACGACCGTCGATGTCGAGCACGTCTTCCTCCTTGTTCAATGAATTGCCGGCTTATCATTTCAACGATGCGTCAACAAAACGAATGGTTCACGGGCAATTGCTATTGGTTCACCTTAGATGTCTGTATTCGCGGAGACATCCCCTTCGCGCCGCGTGGAGAGGGCTTGCCAGATTCTGAGGTCGATGTTTTCATCGATAAATCGAACGCCTCCGTCTCCCATGAGCACGTTGACCCCGCCGGGATGCATGCTTCGAGCGGCGCGCCAGCCATAGGCCGAATACAGAATCGGCTTGTCGGGAGAGGGTGTCGGGTCGACGGTGACGGAGGTGATGCAGTCACAGATCGGAGCGTTCGGCGGATAGTAATGGTTGTAAAGGGCACAGCGATATTCGCCGCTGCACCACGCGAAACCGCGTGGATCGTTTCCATTTCCCGTCGCGGAGTTGTAGAGCTTGGTCGCGAAGCATTTCGCATCGGTCAGTTCAGGATTGCTGGTGAAACTTAGGACGAATTTGTAGGTCCGTTCAGGAGTGATATTTTTGAATGTCGAATCAGCCGCCCGAGGAGTGTCGATGCCGATCAAGCTTTCGGAGGCGACAATGGTATTCGCGGTGCCATCAATGATGTCTGTCGAACGAGTCGCCGAATTGACGTAGAAGACGCCGTTCGTGTCAAAGGGCGTTCCGCCGTTCGCGCCGGAACCGGCGCAAAGAGCATAGTTGGTCGGTGCCATTTCCGTCTTCACGCGCCGACCGTCATCGCTGGGACACAGAAACATCGGAAGCATCTGCGAAATGCCGACTTTGTTCGGCTCTGAGATCGGGTATCCTCCCCCCGGCATATACAGCGGCAAGGAAACATTCAACAGTTCACGAACGCTGGTTTGTTCCATGTGAGGGAGAATCGTCGCCAGCGCCGACCAGCGGTAGAACGTGTAAGGATGGGAGGGGTCCGGGGGGTACTTTTGTGAAACCTGCCCGGAAGGGAGATAGCCGTTGGACGCTTCAAATCCTCGGAGCGCCACGCCGATCTGCTTGAAGTTGTTCTGGCACTGAATGCGTCGTGCGGCCTCGAGCACCATTGCCATCGCGGGCAATAGCAAAGCCACCAAGACTCCGATGATGGCGATGACGACGAGCAATTCGATCAGCGTCAATGCTCGTCGCCGTCTTGGATCGCCTTGTCTCATTGTCTACTGAACCTTCACGGAATCCCGGCCGGACCGGTCATTCGTAGAGTATGTCCACCCTTATGATGATAGTGGACCGTAGACGCCGAGACTACGACGAAGCCTATCTTCAATGGCTAAGCGGACTTGGCACGCCGACGGGCATACAGCATCACCGGTACGACCAACCCGATCGCCAAATAGGTCAAACTTCCGACTTCGGGGATGGCAACCGTGCCCACCGTCGTGTTGTCGATCAGGATTCCATCGCCTGAAAGCGACGGCAAGACGGTGACCTTGTTGAAGGGGTCAGTATCTGTAATCCCGAAGTAGAAGACATTGTTGAAATTGGCGCTCGGGCCCACCGTTCCCATCACGACGTCCTTGCTCGTGCCGAGGAGGGTGTTTTGCAATCGGAGCGTGAGCGTATTGGCCGCGCCGTCGCCCGCCTGGATGAAGTAAGACCCGAATGCCGTGACCGGAGCACTGAAAGTGAAGTCATTGGCATAAGGGATGGGATTTGATGTTGCCGCAGGCTGCATGACGAGCGCATTGGGAGTGCTGATCACATTAGGGAGCGAAGGAATCGTGAATACGCCCGAAAATTGAGAGACACCCGTCACTCCGGTGGCCCCAAAGGTCAACGACTGACTACTTGAAAAGCCAGTCGTAATCCCTGAATCGTACTTTTCCGTTCCAAAAGAGGATAAGGCGGCGAGGAATGAAGTCTCCGCCGCCAGGGCGGCCGCTTGATCCGCTGGACGATTATCCGGCACCGGCAGGGGCAAGCTGGTGTAAGTGATCTGTGCCGCTTCGGAAGTCGAGACGACCATCGTCCCCAGACCAATGGCGAGTACGAGGCGAAGAGATCCAACGAATTTTGCCATGACGACGACTCCTTTTATGTGGCGAAGGGAGAACTCAGTGTGATGTCGCAAGCGAGATCAACGACTTAGTTGGCCTTGCGTCGTCGGACGACATATCCCATTCCCGCCAGGCCGATTCCCACGAGAATGCAGCTCGAAGCCTCGGGAACCACCGAAACGAATGCGGTTGCTTCGCTGAACCCTTGAGCCGAGGGGCTGGCAAAGACCCCCTGGAAAGTGCCGTCAAAGCCGTACTTCGAGATGTTACCGGTACCATTCGAGACGCCGAGAATGCCGACGAGAAGGCCGCTTCCATCAGGATTGAGCCCAATTCCTTGGGGGAACGCGAGGCCCGTGACTCCGAACAAGGGGTCGATCGCACCGGTCGTGGCATCAAACTTCAGCAGGTATCCCGTGAAAAGTCCCGAGACGTAGAGATCGTTTCCACGGACGAGAATGCCTGAAGCACCGGTGAGGGCGGGATTCACAATGAAGTCCGAGAGTGAGCTAATCGCCCCGTTCGACTTTGCGACGGTGCCACCGTCGAATCCACCCGCGAGCAGTTCACCGCCGGGAGCAAAGGCTAACCCGCTGAAAGCAAAGCTAGATCCACCGCCGATGTTCGAACCGGCATTGCCACCAGCCGCGTTGAGCTGGGTGATCCCCGTCCCGCCCAAATTCGCGACGTAGAGGATAGAACCATCCGAGCTGAACGCCATCGAATTTGGAAACGACAAACCATTCGCTGCCGTGGCAAAAACGGTCGGATTGGTTGCGGTTCCAGCCGCGTAGTTGTAGTCGTACTGCACGACCTCGTTATTCTGCGAGCTGGCCACATAAAGCTTTGTGCCGTCGGGCGACACGATGAGTCCATCAGGCTGATTCAAGTTGACGTTGTCGGTGAGAAGCGTTCCGAGCAAGGTGCCCGTTGAACTGTACCGATAGACGCTATTCGACAAACGGTCAGCAACAAGAACCTCAGCCGCGAAGATGGAAGTTGCTTGCACGAGAGAGAACAGACTGAAGGCAAGGGCCATGACGTATTGACGGAAACGAGGGATCGACATCGTGAGGAGTCCTTGGCAGGTTTATTCGATTTACCGTCGAAATCGGTGGGTAGCTTACGGCGGGGAATTCGCCGGGTAGCAGCCTTTTTTCGAACAAACGATTGTTAGGCCAATTGAATCAGTATCGCAAGGGTTTTTTATCAGGCCACAAAACATTCTCAAAATTGAACAACGTATGCAATGCATTGAAAACAAACGAATTAGTCTCCGATGGATCGAGACAAATTCTCAAAATTCTGCCCCATTCGTGGGAAAGCATTAGAGGGAATGACATTCGGTCGAAAGGATGGCTGATCCCCTAGTGATCGATCGAAACGGGTTGTTGCGTGAAGCTGCAAAACAAACGGGTCCCTTGTTCAGTTGCAGGTCCGATCGTGAGTTTCGCACCGATGATGTCGGCTCGATAACGCATGATTCGAAGTCCCGCCCCGACGGTTGGCGACGAAGCGGAGAATCCCTCGCCGTCATCGGTGATCTCCAGCGAGATGAGATTCCCTTTCTTCGCTAATCGGATAGTGATTCGGTTCGCGTGCCCATGCTTCACGGAATTTGTGATGGCCTCTTGGGACAATCGGTAGAGATGAGTCGCTGTCGCATTGTCCAAGATTTGAACAGGCTCATCGCAATCAAAGACGCACTTAATGGCATGAAGCTCACTGGTTCGGGCCGCAAGTTCAGACAGAGCGGCCATCAATCCCTCGGCATCAACTTCGACGGGAACAAGCCCTCGAGAAAGATCTCGAATACGTCGCAAAACTTCTTCGAGACCATCCACGATGCGTGACGCCATGCCTGCCTCTTTGGCGTTGGATCGCAACAATTCCTCGTGAAGTCGTTCGGTCATCATCGCCAGACCCGTCAGTTCCTGACCTGCATCATCATGCAAATCCTGACCAATGCGTCGCTGCTCGCGGGCCGCCGTCTCAAGAACTTCGCGCTGAAGTATCTTCCGCTCCGTGATGTCTCGCCCCACCATCGATGCACCAATCACCTGATCGAAGCGATCTTTGATCGGGGAAACGGTGAGTGAGATGTCGATCCGACGACCGTCTTTGCGAATACGCGTTGTTTCGAAGTGATCGACATGGACTCCATTTCCCACACGATCCAGGATTTGCTGAATCTCCTCCACTCGTTCAGGAGGACAAAGCATCGTCACATGTTTGCCGATTACTTCGTCGGGAGCGTAGGAGTAAATCTGCATGGCCCCTTTGTTCCAACTCACGATGAATCCGTCGAGAGTGGTGCTGACGATTGAATCTTCGGAGGAGGCAACGATCGCGGCAAATCGCTGAATCGCTTCGTCCGCCTTTTGTCTGAGCGACAAGTCGCGACGAAACAGAATGACGGCGAGCCCGACCATCCCAATCCCGACGATCCCAAGAATGAGATCGGTGATCTTGGTGATCTGAGCACTTCGACTCGACTCTTCCGCTCGCAGCGTTAAAGCGGCCTGCTGCCGTGATTGCAATTCTCCGACGAGACTCCGCATCTCATTCATGAGACGGCGCCCTTGGTTCGTCGAAACCGATTGCCGAGCGGCATCGAATCCGCCACGCCTGAGCGCCTCGATCGCGTCTCGCAGTTCGTCGAACCTTGCCTGAACGCGCGTCTCCAAAGCGGAGACCTGTGGCTGCTTCTCCTCGCCTTGGGAAGTCAAATTGTTCAATCGCGACAGCGCGTCTTCCGTTCGTTCGATAGCGTCCCGGTACGATTTCAGGTAGCTCTCGTCGGCCGTGATGAGAAACCCGCGCTCTGCTGTCTCGGCCGATGTGACTTGCGACAGCACCTCCTCGAGTGCCGTTAACACTTTCTGCGCGTGCACGACCTGGTGTTCATTCTCAACCAGGCGATTGATGTTTCTTTCAGAAACGAATACGTTCCCGATGATGATGAGAATGAGGACGACGAGACCGACGGTCGTGGCGTGAGGAACAAACTGAAGAAGCGTTGACTTCATGCGAAAGTGCTCGTGCAAGCCATCGTAGGAAAACTCACCGTCCATCCGGTGCCCCGCGCCCATCACGTGCGGTCGCTCGGGCAGCGATCACCGATTCTCCAGCACCCATTGCACCGCGTGAGTGGTCAACTCGACTGTGTTGTTGAGTTCAAGCTTTTCCTTGATGTGCTCTCGATGCGTTTCGACTGTTTGGGGACTAAGTTCGAGTGCCGTGGCGATCCTTCGGGTCGTCCAACCCTGGCCGATCAGTTGAAAGATCTCGATTTCGCGATCGGTCAGTCGCTCAATCGGTGATTGCGAAGATGCGGCCGCGCCCCCAACCATTCGTTGCATCATGTGCTGTGTCATGCGCTGGCTGAGATAGATCTTGCCGGCCAAGACCGCTCTCACAGCTTGAACGATGGTTCGGCTCACTTTGTCCTTGCTGAGGTAACCGACGGCTCCCGCTCGCAAAGCTCGCTCCGCGAAGAGCGTTTCATCATGCATGCTCAGGACGAGCATCTTCAATTCCGGATATTGTTCCTTGAGCACTTTGATCAATGCGATGCCGTTTCCATCCTTGAGCGTCAAATCGATGATCGCCACGTCCGGATTCTTCGCGGCCGCGAGTTCAATCGCCTCTGCGACTCGACTTGCTTCGGCACAAACCTCGAGATCAGCCTGCGCCGATAGAAGTCCCACCACACCCTCTCGGACCAGGGGATGATCGTCGACGATCATGACCTTTTTTCGCATGGCATCCCCTTGAAGCGAGCCCGTTTAAAAGCGACGTGAAACTTACCGTGACCCGCCGCGGCGATTCGCGATTCTCAATAAGGCGTTTACAGGACCAAACTTCATGTAAACGAGGTTTCTACCGCCGGATTTTTTGCACTTGCCCATCCTAACAGGAATGTAACTGGGCCGACGCATCTCCAAGACCGTAATCCGCAGGCCCCGTACTTGGAACACCATAAGACCAATACAAACAAGGACTTACATTCATAATCAATCAAATTGAGCAATAGCTGGTGTTCGCTCCGCAAGTGGGCCGCATGAAAGAGCGTTCGGCATCAAAAACATTGTAAATCATCGAACGATGAACGATTGAAGGTCTTTTACTGATTCACGTGTCAGTAATTCCCTGATGCCACTATGAGCGATTTCCCTGACATCTACTCTCGGATTCGCCCGATCGCTGTTCCTCTCTTCATCACCGATGAATGCAAGGGAGACGAAGCGTAGCGTCGCGCGCGAGAGGAATTCTCTGTGATCCAAATCGTTCCCAAGACCAATGATGCCGAGTTGGAGAAACCGCAAAACGGCTTGGCGGGTTTGAAACATTGGCGGCACGATGTGGTGGCCGGGCTCCTCGTCTCGCTTATCTCCCTCCCCTTTTCGCTCGGAATCGCGGTCGCGTCAGGAGCCCCGCCGGTCGCCGGACTTGTCTCCGCGATCATCGCGGGACTGCTTTTCCCTTTTCTGGGCGGAGCCTACGTCACCATCTCTGGTCCTGCTGCCGGACTGGCGCCAGTGCTGCTTGCGTCTGTGACGGCCTTGGGGGCTGGGAACCTGGAAAAGGGCTATCCGCTCCTTCTCGCGGTAATCTGCGTCGCGGGCGCGGTACAGCTCGTCCTCAGCTATTTTCGCGCGGCTCGATTCAGTGCGATCTTTCCGTCTTCTGTCGTCGAGGGAATGCTTTGCGCCATCGGATTACTCATCATTGGGAAACAGCTTCCAAACTTTTTGGGAGCCCATTTTCACGAGCATGATTTTGTGGGCATCGTTCGTGAAGCGCCGGGGCAGATCATTCACATGACTCCGGCCGTCTTCGCCATCGGCCTCTTCTCATTGGTGCTGATCTTCGCGTTATCCTCGGCCAGGTCGAAATGGCTGAAGCTGATCCCGCCGCAAGTCGTTGCCGTCGTCATCGCGACAGCAATCGGCTGGTTCGCCGGTCTCGATAAGTCGTTTCTCATTCACATTCCTGACCGGCCACTAGAGCATGCTTTCGTGATTCCAGACTTTAGTCGCATCATCAATGATCCCTCGATCTGGTTTCTCGCGACGACGACCATCATCACGCTGGTGTTGATTGACGGTGTGGAATCGCTCGCGACGGCGATGGCCATCGACAAGATCGATCCGTTCCGCCGTAAGTCCGAGCCTAACCGAGTCCTCTTCGCAATGGGTATTTCGAATATGGCGTCGAGCATTGTCGGCGGACTGACGATCATCCCTGGGGGCGTTAAAAGTAAAGCCTGCATCGTGGCCGGGGGACGTACCCTCTGGGCGAATTTCTACAACGCGATTTTCCTTCTGATATTTATGTTCGCGGCGAAAGATCTCATCAACTACATTCCGTTGAGCGCTTTGGCGGCCGTGCTCATCTTTACAGGCTACAAACTCTGCGAACCACGCATCTGGCGACATGTTGCTCATATCGGCCCGGAACAACTTTTCGTCTTCGCGACGACGGTGGTCGTCACCCTCACGACCGATCTTCTTTGGGGAATCATCGCCGGCGTGGCCGTTAAATTGGTCGTGAACCAATGGTTTATTTGGCTCGCGGAAACCGCGATCGGACAACACTCGACTTTCGATCCTCCCACCGTGACGCCCCTTAAGCGAGAGATTCTGCGCTTCGTGAGCATGTTTCGAAATCCAGTCGGCCGCTCAGGAATGCGTGGCAACAACTACCATATCTGCTTCACCGGCCCGGTCGTTTGTTTCAATAATTTGCATGTTCAGAACGAACTGAGGAAGATCCCCACTCATGCGGCCAGGGTCTATTTGGACCTTAGTCGAATTCCGTTTATTGACCACACCACCTGTGAATTCCTGCAAAGCTATGTTGAAGATCGCGAACGAGCCCCCGGCCCCCGCATTGAAATCATCGGACTCGACCACATGTTCCGCCCCTCTTCCGTTGCTACCTGCATGCGGATTTCCTTTACGCCCGTGGCAGTCGACGACTACGAAGATTTGATCACCGATCTAGCGGTCAACGAAACAGAGCGGAGCCAAGAGGAGGGAAATCGGCTCAGCGCTCTAGTCCCTCAAGCAATTCCAGGGGGGCGGCCGGAATGAGTCGGCTTTCCATGCGGCGATTTCAGAAAGAATAAGGTCGCGGTGGAAAGATATAGAATACTCTGAGAATCGTTTCGCTTTATTCTCTGGCAAGTTAAACGTGCAATTCTTCGAACGCACTCGGTTGCCCTCAGCGACTAGCGTCCATTCACTCTCTCGGCTCTTGTACCGTAAGTGATCCTGCCTCCCGGCCGCCGTGCTCTAAAGATTTGATTTGACGAGCGAAAGCAATGCCTATAAAGTCGACAATCCACAGCTGTATTAACTTCCGCTGCGCCTAGTAACCTGCCTGGAACATACCATGTCCAAACATGCCATATTTTTAGCAACCATCTGTATCATCCTGATCGGAATGAGTTCAGTACCACTGCACGCACAAGGCTTCAGACCCAATGTTAATGGAGACCTGACAGACCCAGCAAATTGGGCAGGAGGAATTCTTCCTGGAACCACTGCCATGGCTCTGATAACGACAGATCAAGCGGAGGCATTATTCATGTCTCAAGATTTGACCGTCTATCAGTCAATTTTTTTCACCAATCACCCGGTGTCGCTCAACCTCAGTGGGTTCTCGTATCAGTCAAACCTCTTCATGAATCGAATGCCGGCTGACACTCCTCAGAAATCATTGAACATCAAGAACGGATCATTAACTGGAAAGCTTCAGATCGATGTTCCTATATCGTTTGAGAACTTACATATTAGTGGATCACTTCAATCAGAACTCCCGAGCGCAACGGGTACGCAACTGTTGCTAAAACACGTCATGGGAAATATGTCGAATTGGAGCATCCGCCAAACCGCGTTTGGGACCCACGAGGTTTTAATGAATGCCCAATCAAATATTGATTTTGGGACTTTCAGCTCCCAACGACTTTATATGACGGAAAACTCTCGAGCAACATTTGATGAATTTCGAACAACCAAAGTCGTTGTCGATGCAGGGTCCAAGTTATCGAGTGACGTGTCTTACACTGAAGAAATCGAGGCAACCGGCGAGGGGACGGAGATTTATCTTGGAAAAACGGCACAATATTCCAACATCCCGATTACTCTCAACGTTCGAGAGGGCGCTTTCGTGCGAGCTGGCCACCAAGAGTCCCCTCCAGATTCATTATTTGCGCCCTTCCGCACCATCACCGTAGACGGATCGCAATCTAAAGTCATCCTTGATCCCTCGTCCACCGGCGTAATGATGATGCGAGGCGACAATAACACTCATGTTATGGTGAGGATCACCGATGGCGCCGAACTCGAAATCAATGGCCAATTGAATGTCGTGACAGGTAGTCGGCTTCAGGTTGGTCGAATTGAAGTCTTTGATGCTATTGTAAGAGGATCATTGATATTAAGCTATTCCTCGCTCCTATTAGATAATGGATTGGTCACAGGAAATAGCCTGCTTCTAGGCGGAGGATTTCTGGAAGGTCATGGAACAATCGACGTGCCGATCGTTTTCCTTGGCACATCGATTATCGATCCTGATGGAATACTTGCGTTTACCGGTTCTATATCAGGATCGAGTCGCTGGAACTTCGACATTGAGAGTGAAAGTAAGTTTGATCAAGTTCGAGTCGGTGGTGGACTTTTATTCTCACAAGATCTTTTCGTTTCTTTCTCCAAGGAATTCAGAGGGAAAGTTGGAGATAGATTCGAAATTCTAGAAGTCGATGGAACCTTCGATGTTGGCTCGAGTTTGCTGGATCAAATACAAGTCGCCAATATTCCCACCGGCTATGCTTATCAAACAGGATTAGATGACCATCATCTTTGGATTGAAATCACCTCTGTACCAGAAATCGGAGTGATGTCGTTGTCGTTAATAGGCTTAAGTGTTTTCGCCTGCCTCTTGCTCGTTAAACGCCAAAAGGCCCGTCCGCGGGACGAGCCTTTTGCTTTCGTCGGTGGAATGGATCGGTCTATCGCTTGAGAACGACGACCTTGGGCGATCCGTCCGCTTTAATGATGCGAAGGAGCAGATCACCTTCGGTTTCGGCAATCGCCTTGTTCAATTCTTCTAGGTTGTGAACGTCTTTGTGCTCGACTTGTTGAAGGGTGTCGCCGATGCTGATGCCTGCCTTCTCGGCCGCACTGCCGCGAGGAACGCCGACCACGCGAAGCTTCCCTTCCAGTTCCTCGATCGCGATGCCAAGTCCCTGAATGGGAGCCGCGGTGCCTCGCTCCATTCCGAACTTTTCGGGCTGCTCCTCGAGAATGACCGGCACGTCGATCGTCTGACTTCCGCGAAGAACTTTCATCGTCACGGTTTGACCCGGCGGAGTCATACTCACAAGGTTACGCAACTCTACTTCGTTCTCGATCTCATTGCCGTCCACGCTGAGGATGACATCCTTCGGCAGAATCCCTGCTTTCTTTGCTGGAGTTTCTCCCTGCGCCAGGTTTGAAACCTCAACTCCCGCGTGAAGATGTTTCTCATTGAGGAGCTTCTTGGTGAGCCGCTTCATCTCGATTCCGAGATAGCTTCGCTTCACTTTTCCATTCGCGATCAATTGATCGGAAACGCGACGAGCCATGTTGCTGGGGATCGCGAAACCAATTCCGCCAAATGTCCCGGTGTTCGAACGAATCGCAGTGTTGATACCAATGATGCGGCCATCCAAGTCCACCAGCGGGCCGCCGCTGTTCCCTGGGTTAATAGCGGCGTCGGTCTGAATGAAATCCTTGTACATGATGTCGAGTTCATTGGGCGCTCGACCTTTTCCGCTGATGATTCCGCTTGTGACCGATCCGTTAAGACCGAATGGCGAGCCGATCGCAAGAACCCAATCGCCGATTTCAGCCTTGTCGCTATCACCCAGTTCAGCCACCGGGAGATCGACATCCTTTAGATCGTCAGGCTTGAGCCGGATGATCGCCACGTCTGTCTTTGGATCGCGAATGATATCGGTCGCTTCAAATTCCGTTCCGTCCTGCAGGGTTACCGTCACCCGTTTGGCATCCTCGACGACGTGGCTATTCGTGAGAATGTATCCCTTTTTGTCGATGATCGCCCCGGAGCCGAAGGCAATCGTCGATTCCACTTCCTCTTCCGATTCGCTTTCCGGGCGGAATTTTTTGAATCGATTGGCCAGGGTGTCGGTCGTGACGCTGGTGATACTGACGACGGCCGGCAGTACGTCGCGAACCACCTTTCGAAACTCGGCGGAGCCTTGCTTCGTGACAGGTTGAGGTTGTTCCGCCCCATGCAAGGTCACCACTGGCAACAAGAGGAGAATGCCTCCCATGGCCCATAAGAGTACAGGTCGACCTGCCATCAACGTCATGGTCGGAATCTCCTCTGACCTTTCGATCGTATCGCGTTTATTTCGCTCGTCTTAGGCGATGCCGTGCAGACATCTCCCTTACCAGTTCCCGTCGGGAATGCCAATTTAGTCCAGCGGCGGTTTCACTGCATTGCTTTCCTATTCAAGTTGGCAATGCTTCCCTTCAAATCAACCCTGGATGATCCCGGAGGTCTCGTCCCTTGCATCGTGACACCTGAACAGGGAAAATGCCTACGGGCCGATTGTCCCACTATACGCAGGGCCGGTGTGAAACGGGGCGAGGAATTCGCCTAAATAGGATGGGAGATCGCTTCCAGAAGCGGACTATCCCCTACCCGTGCAGGCGAGGGTAACTTGACGCATGTTTCATGCCCCAGTAGCCTTCGGTGGCAAAACGGGGGATTGTTGGCGTCTGTATCGAAGGTTACGGATGCCGAAAACGAAGCCTTCGTGAAAGTGGAAGCATTCTGGGGAGTCTGAAAATCAGGGCTCGGTTACGATTTGAAGGTGACTCTGCGTATTGCCGGTTGAAGCTGTCTCGCGGGCGAAGCGAAGGATCGACGGGGGCTCGAATGAGCCCTCCGAAATTGACGGGATCATGAATGTCCGAATATCAGTCTGAAACGACCCCTGATCCTCGACTCGTCGATCAGACGCGCCGAGAGATTGGCCGACTGGTGAGCGAAATTGAGCAGCTCGCCAATTCAGATATCCCGCCGAACGAGTTTTATGCCGAATGCATGCGCCGGGTTTACACGGCCCTTGCCGCCCGAGCCGTCGCCCTCTGGACCAAGACCCCGCAAGGGAATTTGCAACTTCAGTTCCAAGTCAACCTGCCTCAGCTCGGTCTCGATGAGCAGATGCGGCCCGCTCATGACGAACTCCTTCGCCACGTCGTCACCAAGCAAGAGGCGACGATCGTCGCTCCCTACTCGGGTTCCGGGATGGCGGGTGCAGAAATCGTTGCCCAAGGAATTCAAAATCCGACGCCGTTTCTTCTCGTCCTGGCTCCCATTCTCATTGATGGTGAAACGTCCGGCCTGATCGAAGTGTTTCAGGAAGCTAGCAGAAAGTCGAACGCGCAACAGGGATATGTTCAGTTTTTGAAGAGAATCGCAGGAGAGGTTGCCCGCTTCGTCAAGAACGGCCGATACCGAATTATCCTGACCCAGCAGTCCCAGTGGAACCAGATTGAAGCCTTCATTCGGACGATTCACGGCGGACTCAATCCGACCCAGGTCGCCTACCTCGTCGTCAACGAGGGAAAGAGACTTCTTCAATGTGAACGACTAACAGTCGCCATCCGGCGTGGCAAGAAAACGCGAGTCGTTGCCATCAGCGGCCAAGATGTCGTTGAACAGCGATCCAATCTCGTTCGCCGGCTGACGCAGCTCACCGATCGAGTCGTCGCGCATGGTGAGAATCTCGTTTATTCGGGCAAGATCGAAAGTCATTGGCCGGGAGACGTAAAGAAGGCCCTTGAGACGTATGTCGCTGAGTCAGGCAGCAAGCTCATCATCATCGTGCCGATGAAAGATAGCCGGGAGTTCGCCAACCCTAAGGGAAAGGCAAATACCGCAGTCATCTGCGAAATGGTCGAGGACCCCGCTCCTCCCGAGGAGATGGCGGCGAAGGTAGACGTCATTACCCGGCACGCGTCCGTCGCGCTCGCCAATGCGCTGGAGCATGACGAAGTCTTTCTTCTGCCGGTGTGGAAATTCCTAGGCCGTTCCACTCGGTGGATTCGTGGACGTGGCCTCCCCAAGATTTTGCTCGCCTTAGTCGCGATCGGGGCCGTCGCCACATTTTTGGTTCTCTTCCCGTATCCGCTTCGACTCGAAGGACGGGGCGAACTCGTGCCGGACGTCCGTCGAGTGGTGTATGCGCCGGTGCAAGGCGTCATCAGTGAGGTGAAGGTCAAGCACGGCGACCAAACGGAAGAGGGTTCCATCCTCGCGCGGATTTCAAGTATTGAGCTCGATCGCCAGCAGATTGAATTGGCCGGTCAGATACAAGAGAAGGAACAACAGCGCGCCGCCTATGAAGCGCAGCGGAATGAATCGGGCAAACTCGATCCTGAGCTCGACGGCAAGATCGCGCTCGCCAAGCAAGAACTCGAAGCGTTTCGTACACAGGAAAGACTGCTCGACGTGGAACGAAAGAAGCTGGATCTTCGTTCTCCGATTCGTGGCACGATCATGGATTGGAAGCCGCAGGAAAAACTACTCAACCGCCCGGTGGAAAAAGGTGATCCGCTCCTCGAAATCGCGGACGTCGATGGAAAATGGATCGTCGAAGTAAATCTTCCCGAGAATACGATCACCCATATCACCGAGGCCGAAACGAAATTCCACGACAAGCTCGATGTGGAGTTCGTGCTGAGCGCGGCGCCCGACATCGTCTACAAGGGGCGTCTCATCGAGCACGCCACTCAAGCTCATCCGGTGGAGCAGGAGAACTTCATCGAGGCGAAGATCGAGATCGACCCTGATCAGAATCTGGTAAATCGATTGAAAGAAGCGGCGGAAAAGAGTGGTGAGGGGACCTCGATGGTCTCTGGCATCGAAGTCCGGGCGAAAGTCAATTGCGGCGATCATCCCCTGGGCTACGTTCTCTTCCGCGAGCTCATCGACTTCGTCCGGGAATATGTTTTCTTCTAGCGAATGTGATGCACGTTCGTTGATCTCAGAAAGTAACGATAACGCCTACATAGGTTCAGGACAGGGTCGCCGGATGTGAAGGCCGGCCGATCTCCAGAGAGGTGCTTCGATGCGATCGATCGTTTGGTCTGGACTCTCACTCTTCCTCGTTGCCAGTGGTGCTTTCGCACAGAACTCCCCTGGCCTGAACGAGCAACCGATCGTCATATATGAGTGCCCGATCCAGCCATTCGACGATTTACGTGTTCCGGTCGAAGTGGGAGGTATCCTTGCCGAGGTCAATGTGAAGGAAGGCGACCTGGTAAACATCGAGCAGATCCTCGCGAAAGTCAAGGACGACAAAGCCCGCATCGAATACGAAGCGCAAAAGGTATCAGCTGAAAACAAATTCCCTGAAGATGAGGCGTATGCCAAGCTAGAAGAAGCGCAGGCCCGTGCCGTCAACACCGAACAGCTCGTCGCTCGAAAAGCGGAATCACAGGAGAAACTTCGACAGGATAAGGCGACGGTGAAGGTCGCGGAAGCGATGTACCAGAATGCCAAGGTGCAATCGACGCTGGAACTCAACAAGTTAAACTTGAAGGCGGAAGAGGTCCTTCAGCATGAGGTGAAGAGCCCGATCTCAGGTCGTATCGTCGAAATCATCGGCAAGAAGGGACAGGCCCTCGAACCGCTCGCCCCAGTGATCCGCATCGCGAATACTCAAAAGGTTCGGATCAAGGGTTCGATTGATCTTCTTAATGCGGATCGAATCAAGGAAGGGATGTATCTCGAAGCCTATCCGGACATCACCGAGGGACCGGTGATCACGCTGCTCGGTCACACCGCCGGAGTCACCTCCGTCGTCGTCCTGCCAGGGAACGAGCGATGCGTCTCGGCGGGCAAGGATGGTCTCATTATCGAGTGGGATATCCGCCGCCGGGTGAAGCTTCGCATCTTCGAAGAACACGATCAGACGGTCACTTCGCTCGCGGTCAGTCCGTCGAATCCAGACCAGTTGATCAGCGGCGACTTGAAGGGAAACCTCTTCATTTGGGATCTGGCGAAGGGGGAAGTCGCGAAAAAGATCATCACGACCGGTGACGGCATCAAGTGTTTGACCCTCTCACCCACAGACCCGAATCTTTGCATCGTCAGCCATGAAGACCGAATGATTCGCTTGTGGGATCTCAAAACCGGAGAGAAGAAAGGAACGCTGACCGGACACCGTTCGTATGCGACCTCGCTTGCGATCACTCCCGATGGCAAAGAGCTCGTCTCCGCCGGCGACGATCAAACCGTCCGATTCTGGGATCTGGCGAAGAGGGAACTCATCCGCACCGACAAGGGACGCTCCGAATCAGTCCACTACATCGGCCTCTCCGACGACGGCAAATCGTACCTCTTCAATAGTTTCGGGAACCTTGAAATCCGATCCGTCGCGGACGGACGCCCTCTGTCGAAATCGTTCACCAATCCGAAGGGTGTCTTTTCACAAGTTGCCCTCTTCGCTCCGAAAAGCAACTTGGTTCTCGCAGGAACGAGCAACGACGAACTCGAACTTTGGAAGGATGGGGAAGGAACTCGTCAAGCGCGGCTCGTCAGACGTTATCGCGGCCATTCAGATCTCGTCCGATCGGTCGACTTCTCGTCCGACGGTTCCTTCTTCGTTTCTGGTGGGGACGATCGAACGGTCAAAATCTGGCTCGTTCCGACGCTCGAACAGATTGCGAAGGAAAAGTTGACCGGACGCGTCGACTTCGTGAACCCGATCGTCGAAACGTCGCAACGGAACATGCTCGCCGATATCGACAACGTCGGCGAGGTTTTGACGCCGGGCCGGATGGCGACTCTTGTCATCTATCCCGCGGAACAGGCGCAAGTCGCGGAAAGAAAACCGACTCCACTTCCGGAAGCGAAGGAACGACCTATCGTGCGCAAGATCGAATCAGAGCCGCGGCCACTCCAAACCTCGGAGCCCGCCGATAGGCTTCCTCCCATCAAGCCCTAGTCTCGGCACGAAAAGATAAGGAGCCGAGCGAATGGGCGTTTCGATGATGAATCCGGACCTGCGTCGAAAGATCAAGGTCCGAATGCGCCCTGACCTAGTCATCAACCAGCAGCGTTACGGCGGCCAAAGCTATTACATCATCAAGGACCCGGTGGGACTTCGGTACTTTCGATTCCGCGAGGAGGAGCTCTTTCTTCTAAGCCAGTTGAATGGTTTCAACAACCTGGACGACATCCGCCATGCGTTCGTTGAGAAGTTCCGTCCTCAACGACTCTCGGTGCAGGAACTCGAACGATTCATTTCACAGCTTTTGCAAGCAGGACTTGCAACGGCGCAAACGCCCCAAGTCGGTCAGCGGCTTTACGAACGCTATAAGAAGAGGCAAAACGACAAACTCAAACAGCTCTTCATCAACTTACTCTACATCAAAGTGCCGGTCTTCGATCCCGAGTACCTCTTGGGCAAACTCCTCCCATACACTCGGTTCTTCTTCACGCTGCCGTTCTTCATTCTCGCACTCATGTTCGGCATCGCGTCGTTGATGCTCGTCTTGGTGAACTGGTCGACCTTCGTCAGTAAGCTGCCCGCTTACCAAGAGTTTTTCACGTTTCGCAACATCATGTACATGTGGGTCACGATGGGAATCGTGAAGGTCCTGCATGAGTTTGGCCACGGACTGAGCTGTAAACGGTTCGGCGGCGAAGTCCACGAAATGGGTCTGTTATTTCTTGTCTTCACTCCATGCCTTTATTGCAACGTGACCGATGCGTGGATGCTTCCCAATAAATGGCATCGCGCTGTCATCGGCGCGGCCGGAATGTATGTTGAGCTGTTTCTTTCCTCGATTTTTGTCTGGGTCTGGTGGTATACCGAGCCCGGACTGCTTAATACGCTGTCGCTGAGCATCATCTTCGTGTGCAGCGTCAGCACGGTGGTCTTTAACGGCAATCCACTTCTCCGTTTCGACGGCTACTACATCCTTGCCGACGTGGCGGAGATTCCAAACCTGCGTGAGCGAGCGAACAAGTATCTCGGCACCGTGGCGGGAGAACTTTTCCTCGGCGTCGATCCGGTGAAGGACCCATTCGCTCCGCAAAAGAATCGTTGGCTCTTCGTGACTTATGCGATCGCGGCTTATCTCTATCGCATCATGGTAACCGTCACGATTCTCTATTTTCTTTACACGTTCCTTCGCCCGTACAAGCTCGGCGCGATCAGCGCAATGCTCGCCATTGCGGCCGGTTCATCGATGGTCATTTACCCGCTCTTCCGTGTTTTCCGTACACTTCAGTCCAAATGGAGGACTCTGAAAGTGGACAAGGTCCGCATGGCGGTTGCAATACCGACCGCGATCGCGATTGTGGCCGCGATTCTGCTCTGCCCGTTTCCGATGCGCGTGGATGCTCCGCTTATCCTTCAACCGAAGGATGCGACATCGATGTTCGTCCAGACGCCGGGGCTGCTATCTGAACTTCACATCAAAGACGGGCAGCTTGTCGAGCCGGGCCAGCTGCTGGCCATCCTTGACAATCCCGACCTGAAGATGAAATTCCAAAGCCGGCAGCGCGAATACGATCAGTATCAGCAGATGGAGCGATCCTATCGCACGATGTCGCGCGATGCCCAAGCAGAGCAGGCAAGACTTCGATCGCAGGCAATTTATCGCGACCTCGATCGACTGCGCGATGAGTTGAGCAAACTTGATCTCCGAGTCCCAGTCGACGTTAGGGGAGCGGCATTCTCTCCCCCCAAACGCAATGAGATGGGAAAGGTTTTCAAGAGTGGCGATCTCTTTTGCCAGATCGGCGACCCGGCAACGCTGGAGGCGTACATCGTCGTCCCCCAATCGGAAATTGGACTCATTCAGGAACAGCAACGGTTTCTTGAGAACCCGACCGACGTTTTGATCTGGGTGAAGTTGTACGGCCACGTGGGGGACATTCTGACGACGAAGATGTCGCGAATCTCGAAAGATGAAATCACGGAACTCCCTCCCGCGCTCTCCAATAAATCGGGTGGTGAGGTCCAGACGACGACCGATGAGGAAACCAAGCGGGAAATGCCGTCCTTCCGGTCGTACGCCGTCCTTGCGGACATTCCCAATCCCGAGGGAACCCTTACCCCCGGTGTTCGCGGCATTGCCCGTTTCAATGTGGGATATAAGTCCCTCTGGTGGCGAATCAATCGCTATATCCAACAGACCCTCAACTTCAGGCTGTAGGCGCCGCCAGAAGTCGCAGTTCGGCGGCAAATGTCTCTTTGACTCCGCGAATCCTTCACGGTGAGGGACACAATGGTCGGCCCCCCGAATTGGGGTCCTCACATTTCTCTATCTGGCAGTGAACCTCGTACAAAACCTAGGGTGCATCGTCTGTGATCGCTTACAATATCCCGGTGGATGGGCCCTTTTGCCAATTGCTGTAACCACCAGCGGAGCAAGCCGTGGATCAGTCATATCTCTCCAAGCCGTACACCTTCATTAAGCCGGTGCGAACGACTTTTTGGGGTCATCTCCTCAAGCCCTTCTATCACCGGATTATGAACGGCCGATACATGATCGATCGGTTTGACATCCGTGGCACGGAGCATCTTCGTCGATCCGTCGAAGCGAAAAAGGGTGTCCTCTTATCCGCGAACCATTGCCGTTACTCCGATCCCTTCGTCATGGGCGAAGTGATGCGGACTACGAACATCTTCCTTTACTTCTGTGCCTCATGGCATCTCTTCTGTGTCAGTAAGACACAAACTTGGATTCTTCGCCGGATGGGAGCGATGAGCATTTATCGCGAAGGGACCGATCGGGAGTGCATCCGCGAATGCCAACGAGTCCTCGAAGAAGCGGAGCGACCGATCGTCCTTTTTCCTGAGGGGACGTTCTACCGGCAAAATGACGAGTTGGGACCGTTGCAAGACGGCGTTTCTTTCATCGCACGGCTCACACAAAAAAAAGAGGTGAGGCCGATCGTGATCCACCCGGTCGCGATCAAGTACTGGTTCACCGAAGATCCGACCGCCGCGATTGAACGGCGGCTTGCGCAACTCGAGCGACGTTGCCACTGTCATCCCAAAATGGGGGTCAGCTTCGTGGACCGTCTGAAATGGATTGGCAACGCACTCTTGACTGTCAAGGAAATGGAAGTGTTCGGCAATCCCCAATTGGGAGGGCTCGAAGAACGACAAATCTCACTTGCCAATCATATTTGCGGAAGCTTCGAGGAACGATATTTCGGCAAGAGCAAACGAAACTCACTGATGGAGCGGCTTCGATTGCTCCGTAATCACATTGTGAAGTTGTTCACCGAAACGCCGCAACACACGCCAGAGTGGTACGAACTTCTTTATCAGATCGAAGACCTCGCATTCGTGCAGCAGCTCTTTTCCCACAGTTGGCGATACATCGACGATTGGCCCTCCTTCGAACGAATTGCCGAAACACTGACGCGGCTCGAGGAGGATCTCTACGACGAAGAAACTCCGATTGCCAAGACGGGCGTGATTATTGAATTTGGAGAGCCGATCGAAGTCGCGAATTACATGTCGAAGAAATCGCGGGGTGAAGGAGATCCGATTACGATCGAACTCGCCCGGCGAACTCAGGGAATGCTTGACTCCCTCGTTCAGCAAGGGCCTCCTCCCAGTTGGAACGCTCCGACCGGTCCCGGACCTCGCCGCTCCACTACGGCCGATGAAGATGCCGAGGTTGTCTCACCTTCAGGGACTTCGTTGTAACACCGAAATCTTTTTTATGCGGGGACCACACCGGAAGGCATTTCACAGAGACCATCATTTTGTTTTTCCGCCGCAGGATCTTGTGCGTCCAAATGCTATCCGATCGAGTCGAAGTGAAATCTTCATTCGGGGACTTCTGAAGATTGACCCCGTAGATCACGCGACCTATCCCATAGCGCGACAGCAATCACCCAAACGATGCCAATCAGTAATCCCGGGCCGGTAAGAGATATCAAACCGCAGAAGACCGCCTGAATGGGATGTCCCAGGGAATAAAGTGCGAAGGCAGGCAATACAGCGACACCAAATATAACAATCCCTAAACCGGCAATGACCAATAACTCAGTAAGGCCAATGTTGAGTGATAAGAGAGTGAGCATGTGGAACTGTTCCAAACCGTAGGGCACACTCTACGTAGCGTGCCCTACTTTAACGTTACTAATCCATACTTGAAGCCAGCGTTACGCTTTGCCCCCCTTCTTCCCCTTCTTCTCGAGGAAGCCAGGTTCACGGAGGCCTTGTGAAATGTTGAGCCGAACCATTTGAGCGTACGTCGGTCCGACAAACCCGGCGGGACGATCAGCCATTTCCTTCTTGGCCATGTCGATGGACTTCGCCACCGTCGCCTTGAATTGTTCACTCTTCGATAGCTTGTCGATGAGCGCCGCCGCGTCCTCATCCTCGGTCACGAGTTGATCGAACCAATGCGGGGGGAGCGCGGCAAGCTTTTCCGCGCGCTTGGCTTTCTTTGCCTTCTTGTCTTCCTTCTCCTCATCATCCGCCGTCGCCACCGATGCCGTCAGACCCAGCGCGGCAAGAATGGCAGACTTCTTCATCAAGTCTCGTCGGTCGATCGAGTCCATCACCTTCTCCTCTAAAGTGGGGTTGTAACAATTATTCGATGGTACCATGCCTGTCCTTTTGTGAGAGCTGATTTCGCATCTCCCGTTTGGCAGAGATGTGTTGGAATCTCACTCAGATTGTCGCAAAAAGGAGAGCAAATCGGCCATTTCTGACGGGGAAATGGACTGTTCGAAACCCTCGGGCATGAGAGACCGTCCCGTGCTTCGAAGCGATTCGATCCGTTCGCGCGGAACCGTCTCCTCCTGCCCCTCGGCCCGTTTCAAGGTGATTGCCGTGGCTGATTCTCCGGCCATCAAACCCGAAATAGAGACCCCTTCATCCGTGACCAATTGAAACGCAACATAGTCCGGCAAAACTTGCTTGTTGGGATCGAGGATGTCGTCGAGCAATTGCTCACGCGACTTTGTCAGAAGCCCGGACAAATCGGGGCCGACCTTTGCCCCGACCTTCCCCGATCGGTGGCAGCCCGCGCAGTGTTTTTGAAAGAGAGGAGCACCCTTCGCGATTGATCCCTTGCCTGCAACCTTCGACTGATAATCCTTGATCAACGTCGCCCGATCGACGTCTCCTCTCTTCGAAAGGAGCGCCGTTAACTTATCCCGGCTTTCGGAAGGGGCCTCTGCTTCGAGTTGCTTCTGCGTATCGGGATCAAGTTCCACCAAGAGGACATCTCCCGCACTGATGGCATCGATCAAGGCAAGCAATCGTTCCTTACGCGCGAAGAAGACATCGAGAATTTCTCGCTTCAAAGAGGGGCTCGCCGCGGCCCACGCCTTAAGTAGTACCTCGCTAATGGCTGAGTCGCTCCTTTGACGCAACGATCGAAGCGATGCCTGAATCAAATCAGCCGGTTGTTGTCCGTCGATCGTACCGAGGAGCGCTTTTGTCGATTCGGCCGAAGGATCGTTGTCGAGGATCTTCGCTGCCCAAAGTCGACGATTGATGACTTGATCAGACGCTAGGAGCTGGCGAGCCGAAAGAAAAAGTTGATCAGTCGAAACTGGGCCGCTGCTTGGTGGAACCTTTTGACCCGCTTGCCTCAGTCCCGCAAAATATCCCGCCATCGAGGCCAAATGAACGTCGTTTGAAGAATGCTTCGCAAGGAGAGCAAGATATTCATCGAACGTTTTCAATTCTGCCGGATCATGCCGCAACCCCACCATTAAGCCACTTCGCTCGGCAAAAGCGAGAAGCCGTGATCCCTCATTCTTCTTGGACTCGATCTCGCGAGATGCAAGCTGCTTGAGAAACAAGGCGGTTCCACTCTTCGTGGAACAAAGAATCGCATCATCTAACCAGGGATCACTTGGCAGTCGAGAAGCGATCTCCACGAGAGCGGGAATGCGTTCTCCATCCTCCCAATCGACGATCGCTATTGCGATTTGAAATCGAACACGCACATCGTCGTCACTTGCGAGTTTGAAAAGTAAGTCTTTCAGCTTCAGACTCTTTCCTTGATACTCCGCGAGAAGCCGAACTCCCCATTCACGAACAGTGGGATCAGAGTCCGTAAGAGCAGCGACAAAGGATTCATCATCCGCATGATTCATTGCGACGAGGGCCGCAAGTGCCATACTTCGGCCAATTGGTAAAGCACTTTGTCGCAATGTTTCCTTCAACGGTGGTACCGCACTGTCCGGACGCCTTTCACGTAGAAGCCGCAGCGCCGTATCTCGATGCCAGCCGCTCGAGTGACTTAGGGCTGTCACCCACTCAGAAAGGGCGGCCGAACCAAGTGACTTCATAGGGAGCGGTGCTTTGTCGGCGGGGTATACCCTGTAGATCCGCCCCTTATCACTCCCCGTGTTCCAGGTCACTCCAGTCCGCAAATCAGCCCGAACGAAGTCGGGATGTTCGACCCACTGTCGATAGAAATCCGCGATATAGATCGCGCCATCGGGACCGCTTGCCGTGAAAACGGGACGAAACCACGGATCACGCGAGGCGAGAAACTCTCGCTCCTCCTCCCCGTTTGGACGCGAGGCTTCAAACGTCACTCCCTTCGGACGCAGCACGCGGCGATGGACGATGTTAAAGAGAGGCTCGCAGGCGAACGCACTTCCTGCGTCAGCCCCGCCGAAGAGCCCCCCACGATCGATCGTGATGCCGCAACTTGCATTGAAATAACCTGTCGGTTCGCGATTGAAGGTCGTGGGTCTTCCGCTTCGGGGAAAGAGTCGATTGGACTGCACCGTGTCATCGAGCACTTCACAGTCGTTCGACAAGAGGAAGTGAGGATTCTTCTCTGCAAAGGCGAGTGGAAAGACAACATGACGAAGAGGGACAGTATTCCAATTGATGAAGCGATCCCCACGGTTGTTCAAGGCATTGCCGAACTGAGAGAACCCGGCGATCGCTTGAACCTCGCCCGTGTCGGGACGGAAACGGAAATCGTGTCGGTCGATGTTGACCGGAGGCTGATTCGGACGAAGCGGGGATCGAATGTTACCGCCGTTTCTGCCGTTCGCTCCGTATACCCAGCCATCAGCGCCCCAAAGAATTCCGTTCACGCGGAGTTGTTGATTTCCTTCTCCGAACCCGGTCAGGATGACATCGCGGGTGTCCGCTTTCCCATCGCCGTCGTTGTCTTTCACGAACAGAATGTCGGGCGCCGCGGTGACGAGCACTCCCCCCTTCCAAGGAAGGACTCCATTGGGAAATCGAAGCCCGTCGGCATAGACCGTGCTTGAATCGACCTTCCCATCGCCGTCCTTGTCAACGAGAAGACGAACCTTTGCCCCCGTCTCCGCTGTGGGATAGTCACTCATCTCCGCGACGAACATTCGCCCTTCTTCATCCCATGCGATGGCGACTGGATCATTCACATGCGGCTCCGCCGCCACCAGTTCGATCTTCCATCCCGGGATGAGCTCCATCAGCTTCATCGATTCTTCAGGAGAAAGGGGACCCTCCTTCGGATCGCGAAATTCCTCGTCCGCGTGAAGCGAAGCTGGCGCGATCATCAATACAGCAATCAACATCAATCGCATGAATGGTGTCATCCTGTTGTCATCGAAGAACTAACGAGTCTCTGCCGCCTTCAGCGATTCGAGTTGCTTGACTGCGGTTTGAACGATGCGTTCGCCGGTGCCCGGCTCGCAGTAGCTGTGATGTCCGGTCCAGACTTGATAGCCGCCCAGCTTGAAGCCCTCTCGGTCGGGAACGTAACCAACCCAGTCATTACTGAGTTCCGCAATATACGTGTAACGAAACGGGCTTTGTCGCTTGATCTCTTGTCCGAGAACGGTGAAGAATTCGGCAGGAATTCCAACGATTGCGATGTCGCCAATCAGAATCGTCTGAATCCATGTTGTCCGCTTTTCACCCCGATGGGGAGCGATCTCTTGCCGCTGTGTCCGAAAGACGCCGGAGACTGTCTCGACATCTTGTGGATTCTTGTAGCGACGCGTCAAATAATTGCGGACCGCTTCCTCTTCCGCCGTTTCATCGAACAACCGAATACGAAATTCGAACGGTTCCTTAATCGCGACGAGCCTGGTCACCGGGTGTGGCTGTGCCGAGACGAGCGCTCGTTCGACCGCCTTCTTGATGCGCGTGACCATTTCATCCGCATTCAAGTTGAGGTTATGCGTGGAGCCCGATGCTCCCTCAAGAAAGACGTACGTCCCGCCGTGGTCCGTTTCGAGTTCTTGTGCTGCTAGACCGTAGAATGCGGGAGACCGTTTCATCTGTGCCCGCGTGCCGATCGTATGGGTCGAATGATTGAAGATAGTGGCAATCGGCGCTTTCTTTTCCGCCGTCACGAACGATAGGACGGGCAGCTCCGGATCGAACGGACCCGTGGGGCGAACAGCATCATCGCGAGGTCCGACCCAAAAGATCGTTCCGTCACTAAGTAGAAGCCGGCTGTTCTGCCCGACCGACGATTCCTCTCCCAAACGAAAGAGTAGTTCGACATCTCCATTTTTTTTGACGTTATCATTGGCGGCGACGACGGAATCGATGATGCTCTGGGTCAATCCCTCGACGAATTTATTGTCTCGCTGGTAGCCGTGAACGCGCGTGGCGGACGGCGCCGAATGTGTATGTGTGGCGTGAATAAGGATGTTGCTTGCCGGGATCCGGGTCTTTTTCTCGATCTCGGCCGCGGCCCGATCGGCAAAATCACGTTGAACGAAAAGAACATCACACGAAACAATAGCGATACGGGTGCCGCCCAACTCTAGGACGACGGCCGACGAGCGGAGCTTTCCCTCTTGCCCTTGGGCTTTCCATGGGAGAATTCCTCCTGCCATGTCCATGGAGTCGTCCGCGGGAATGTCAATCGCGGCCGCACCCGCATGAAGGGAGTCCGCTTTCGCGAATGGCACCATCAAGAACAGAATGAATAGAACGATGGCAAACGATAACCAGCGAGGCATTCAAAGTCCCTCCGAACGACGCGAGACGGGAGTCATCAATCTCTCTTATAAGTACCCGAAGGGACCGAAGCACAGGAAGTAATATCTGCGGACGAATTGAGACAAGTGTGAGTTCGACGCGAGGACAACAAAGCATCCCGCGAGGACAAGGA
>JAIEPU010000286.1 GCA_019748235.1 bacterium | reverse complement strand
TCGATCTGCCGATCGAGTGCGATAACGGCCGGATGCTCTTCGGTATAGAGTTCCGCCAAATGATTGCGGCGATACATGCACTCACGATGAGCCGTCTGAAGCAGGGTTTCTTCTTCGACGCGCGAGGCGGGGACGATGGCGCGGGTCGTCATCATCGGGGCTTGCGGCTCTGACGATTCGGGCTCCGTCGCACCGGCGGGGGCGACCCACGGATCGCTCGGCTTCGACTCTCGTTCACCAAGGCGGGCCAATGCGTCGCGATACTTTCCGTCAGCCATTTCAAAGGCGTGCATGGCTGCTTCAGTCGCGGAATGCGAATGAGCGTGGTGTTCGCCCGACCTCTTTTCGCTGATGATTTCCGCGATCGTGCGGGCAAGCGTTTGTGAATGCGTCGGGTCAGCCGAATGAGCATGCACGGTCAGCTCGCATGTCCCCGCATGGTCGATTTTGACGTCGGTCGTGACTTTGTCACCGAGCGTACCAGCGGCAGTCCCCATCCGTTCGTAAGCGGCTTTCATGAGGGCTTCGGTGATGACGGGGGGCGCGACCGGACTGTGAGCCAACGGCTGACAGACGATTTTCGCCTCTGAGCGGAATTGGCAGGGAAGCGTCGACGAAAAGCCGGCTCCCCCCAATGTTCCGAGGATCGCTGTTCCCGCGAGGGTCATGTGACGGACATGCGTCAGCGAGCACCATTTCCAAAAGAGGGATTGGTTCTCGTCATGGGCACATCGCGACTTTTCGTGAGGCATGGTCGTTGCCTTTCACCTGTTCTGACTGGTTTCGACTTCGCGGGCTCGTTCAACATCATGCACGTCGAGCGGCGGATTGGGCTCGGCAAATGCAACATGCCGTGATGGCACATCACCCTGCGTCTGGGATTGACATACAGCGGATCGACATTCTCTGTAGCGGCTGACGCGATTGTTTCACAGGAATCGATCGTGCCTTTGACGCTACAGCCGCTTCGGAATGTCCCTAGTGTCGATACATGCTGCGATAGCGAGGCCCAGCATTCGCCTCGGTCGAACTGCTCTGATCGGGCGGATTCGGCTGGGTCCGATTCACGGCTTCATCGGCTGAGTGGGACATCCACGAGGGGCCGATCTCAAAGCTTCCGCCGAGCGTTGTCGTCTCGGTGGTTGCACTGGGCGTCGATCCCCATGACTGATCATTTCCGAACTCGACGACAGCCGCATTCGGCGTGGAATGGGTCACCGCGACCTTTTCGGCGCGGGGCCTTTCCTCCCAGCGATCACTGACATCGAATGCGAGATCATCGAACAGCCGGCGTGGCGCGGACGGCATCGAGACATGATGACTTTCCACTCGATTGTCTGGCTTAGCGAGGAATAGCTGCGAAGCGGCCATGTGGACGTATTCGCCATCGATTGTGCCGCACTGATGAGCGAATGCGAGTGTCAGGGCGCGATGGCAGATCTGGTTGATTCGTCGCGGAATGCCACTGGCGTACTCACAGATTTCCGAGAGGGCGCTGGCGGTGAAAATGCTATCGGCCGCTCCTCCCCGACGATTGATGTGAGCACGAACGTATTCCATCGTTTCTTCGTCGGTTAGCGGTCGAAGCCGAGCGGTGACGGCAATTCGTTGACACAGGCCCGCAAGCGACTCCTGACCTAATGTCTGGGCGAGGCGTTCTTGGCCAATGAGAAGGATCTGAACCGCCTTTTCGGAGCGGCCTTCCAGATTCGTTAGGAGGCGAAGCTCCTCGAGCTGGGCAACGCTCAAATTCTGCGCTTCGTCGATAAAGATGATCGTCGTTCCTCCCTGACTGAACCGTTCCATGAGGAAGTCCGTCAGTCGGAGACGAAGGGCCTGCTCATTCCCTGATTTGAAAGGGAGGGAGAGATCGTGCAGGATGGCTTGAAGCAGTGATTCAATCGAGGGGTTGTTGATGTTGTTCAGAAAGACGAGGGACAAGGTCGGGTCGAGGGCGTCGATCAGTTGATGGCAAAGGAGGGTCTTTCCAATGCCGGGAGCACCGAGAAGGACACCAACCGCTTCCCCGTCATTCATGACGCATTTGAGGAGGGTGAGCGCTTCCTCGTGGGCGGCCGCAGGAAAGTACGCCCCCACGTCCGGAGTGGTGGGAAACGGTCTTCCAGAGAGTTCGAAGAAACCTTCGTACATTGGAAACGGCTCCGGGGCAGTGTTACCCGCCCAGTAGTGGCGAAAACGGCCGATCCATCCGACCTTTCACCGCTTCTCCAGGTTGACGGCGCGAGGGCCGCTTCTGGAAAAGCAGGACACAACCCTAAGAATCGAGCCGCATCCGCCCTTCTCTTGAGAAGATTGAGAAGAATTTGTGTGACCGGCATAACCGGTAGAAACTCTCTATTTCATCAGTTAGGGTGGTGATTCAGGATGAGAATGGATTATCACAAGGGGATTATTTGCCGTAATTAATGTTGCGATATGATGTTGGGGTAGATTTCGTTCGGTCGGATATGATTGATTGCAATCCCCCGCGAGCGAGATGCTTCGGAACTTCCCACCGAGAGATAGCGTCCAAGGAGAGGATCGCAGACGTGGACGACCGGGAACGCGAACTCATTCAAGATTGCCTGGCCGGCCGCGTCGACGCGTTTGGTGAGCTCATCGCCCCCTATCAAGACAGGCTCTACAACACCCTGTTTCGAATGACCGGGCACGTTGAAGACGCGTCGGAATTGCTGCAAGAGTCGATGATCCGCGTTTACCGAGGTCTCCGCTCTTATCAGGGGGACTCCTCGTTCTACACGTGGCTGTATCGCATCGTCCTGAATGTGGCGTTCACGCATCGGCGAAAGCAGAAGAGTCGCCCTTTGAGTGTGGAGTCCGGCCTCGAAGCCGGTCGTCTCGACCTGGCGAATTTGGATGAATCGCTACGGCCGAGTCGAAGCCTTGAGATCGAGGAAACGAAGGGGATTATTGAGCAAGCGCTCGCAAAAGTGCCTGAGTCGTATCGAGCGGTCCTGATTTTGAAGGATATCGACGGACTGAAATACGAGGAGATCGCGGAGATTCTCGATATCCCGATCGGAACCGTGCGCAGCCGACTGCATCGGGCTCGATCAGAGATGCGAGATAGGTTAAAGCCTTATTTTGACAGCGGGACAATTTGATCCCGCTCCGTGGTCGGTGAAATTAGGTCGCACGCGGCTGTTTATTGTCCCGCTTAGACCTGGTGACCTGCGATAAGACGCGAGGTCAGTTGTTTCGAATGCTGCCCCCGTCGAGTGGAGGAGAGCGCGGGCCATCGTACCAAGGCGAATCCTTGGTGAAGGAATGACATGGAGATTCGGCGCCCATCTTTGTTGTCCGCGTACCTCGACGGTGAGCTCTCGCCGAAGCAGCGAGGCGAGGTCGAGGCTGCGCTGGCGTCGAACCAGAACCTTCAAGCGGAACTCGAACAATTCAGAACCCTCATCGGACGGTTGAAGGGGCTTCATCAAGTCACTCTTCCTGAGCCGATTCGTAACGACATTTTGAAGCAGATCGCCGCCCTCCCCTCGATGTCAGCAGATGACTTAACTGAGGAGGAAATCGAACTTCTTTTGACGGCCTATGCCTACGGCGAACTCGACGAATCGGGACGAAATGACGTCGAGCGGTTGCTCCTGCTCGAGGAACCCCACCAAGAGACGGTTCGTCAATTCCAGCAAGTGCGCGAACTGATGAATTCATTGCCCCAGCGGACGATTCCGCCAGAGGTGTTGGCGGTCGTGATCGATCGGCTCCATCGAATGGCTGAAAGATCGACTGAGAAACCACGGGCCCGTAAGCCGTTCTCTGAGTACTTGTCGGCGTATCTTGATGGGGAGCTTTCGGCTCGTCGCCGGGCACAGATCGAGCAGCGTTTGGCAGAAAGCCGAAATGCGCGGCAGGCGCTGGGAAGTCTGGATTGGGTTCGTGTGAATCTCTCCTCTCTTCCCAAGGTGAATGCGCCGGCGGATCTCATGAAGGGTGTTCTGGCGGAGATCGCCGCGGAGAATCAGGAACAGAATCGCGTCGCTTCAAAGATCGACCCGGACGCTCCGAAAGATCCGGCGGTCGATTTGTCATGGGTCAAAGCAGAGAACAGCTCCGCGCCGCGTCCTAGTCGATTCTTTCGATGGGATGCACTTCTGCTTGCGGTCGCGTCGGTGATGTTCGTGGTGAGCATCGGCGGACTGGTGGCATCATTCCCCAAAAAGGGGGATCAAGTCATCGCCAAGCAGACGACTCCTCCCAAGGACAAAGAGAGCGGTCGAAATATATCGCCTCCTCCGGCGGTGGTGGCACAGGGTAGCGTCAAGGATGAGAATCGTGCACTCGCCGCTCCGATCGGTCTGCATCAACTCACCGAAATCCTCCAAGAGAAGCCAGATCGGCTCGTTCATCGTATCGACCGAAAACAGGTGACCTTGACGACGCACGATGTCGACAAGGTGCTCCACGTGATGGGCCTGACGAACCAAGCGGAGCCGTTTGATGCGTCAGATTCGCGCCGAGTCGTCCATTTCAAAGGAACGGCTCGCGACGTATCGGGCGTTCTCTCCAGGGTTGAAGAGATGAGCCGCAAGGACAACCTTGTCAGCCAAGTGGATATTGATGAGCCGCACGAGGACCTTCGGGATCAGCTACTGCGAGGGGAGTATCAGCCGCGAACGTTGCCGCTCCGAATTGATATCGTCAAGACGGTTCGCCAAGGAATCGATGGGCTCGCGAAGCTCAATAAGGGAACAAAGGGGGATAGCCTTTCGAAGGATGAGCCCGTTGTTGCGGAGGAGAGAGATTCAATCAAACCCCCGATCGTGCGGAAGCCAGCGCCGACTCAGTTACCCAACGACGTGAACTTCGTCGCGCGTCCGAATCTGAACGTCCTCATCGTGGTTCAGCCGTCGAAGAACGGAAAGTAACGCCGTTAAAATCGTCTGAAAGAAATGGGACGCTTCTCGGTGCGAGGAGTGTCCCGTTTCTTTTGATGGTGGAGACTAGCCCGACTGCTTTCGTTCGATCGCCCATCGGAAGAGATGCTCGTATCGCTCGGCCGCGTCGGACCAGAGGAATCGCTTCCGCATCGCCCGGTCGCGCATTCTCTTCAAGTGTTCGGGCCGATCGTAGTAAGTGGAGACACCCCACCCGACCGTATTGCTGATCGCATCCGCGGAGAGATCGATGAACTTGAAGCCGTCCCCATCGCCGGTCGCTTCGACGTATTGATCGACAGTGTCGGCCAATCCGCCGGTCTCGCGCACGATTGGCAGGGTCCCGTAGCGAAGTGCCTGAAGCTGTGTCAGGCCGCATGGCTCGTAGCGAGAGGGGACGAGAAGGAAGTCGCTTCCCGCGATGATCAAGTGAGCCCTCACGTCGTCATAGCCGATAAATGCTCCGACTTTGCCTGGGTATCGGTTGGGGAGATCGCCGTAGAAGAAGTGAGCCCATACCTCTCCGGTCCCAAGCACAATGACTTGTAGATCGAGCTGCCCGATGCTGGGCATGGCGGCGGCCAAAACATCAAGTCCCTTCTGATAGGCGAGCCGTGTGACCAAGCCGACGATAGGGACGTTCGGACGAACGGGGAGATGAAACGCACGTTGCAACGCTTCCTTGGCGGCCGCTTTTCCGGCAATGTTATCGACGTCGAAATGGCTCGGGATCTTTGAATCGATGCGCGGATCCCACTCGCCGTACTCGCAACCATTCAGGATGCCAACGAGATCAGGAGATCGTGAGCGAAGCACGCCATCAAGGGCCCATCCATGTTCGGGAGTTTGAATCTCGCGGGCATAGGTCGGGCTGACCGTCGAGACTTTGTCCGCGAAGAGAATCCCCGCCTTCAAATAGTTGATTTGCCCGTAGAACTCGAGACTGGATGGGTTGAAATGCTCCCAGCCGAGTTGGCAGTGAACGATCTGTTCCTTGGGAAAGACACCCTGATATCCGAGGTTGTGGATCGACTGTACCGAAGCGGTGGACCAGAGTCGGGGATGATCCGCTTCCCACGTCTTCAGATAGACCGGGATCAGCGCCGTCTGCCAGTCGTGGGTGTGAATGACGTCGGGCGACCAGTGAAGCGCCTTGCAAAGCTGACAGCATGCTCTCGAGAAGAAAGCGAATCGTTCGGCATTGTCGTCATAATCTTCACCGTCCCACTGGTAGAGGGCTGGGCGGTTGAAGTACTGATCATGCTCGATGAAATAGACGGGGATGTCCGTGCCGGGCATGAGGGCGCGATGGACTGAGCACCATCGCTCGCCGTAGCTCATCGGTACGCCGAGTGTGTCGATGATCTTTTCGAGCGACCATTTCGCGCGATTGATGGTGCCGTGTAACGGGAGAACGATGCGGATATCATGCCCGCGTCGTCGAAGCTCGACGGAGAGGGCCCCGACCACGTCGGCTAACCCGCCGGTCTTGGCGAATGGGATCGCTTCGGAGGCACATTCGAGTATTTTCACGGCGTCTGATCCATCCTGGCAACCGTCGCTCGTTCTTCTTACCGATCCCAGTTTACCTCGAATCGTCGAAACGAGCGTTCAAGCATACGGATTCCTTCACGGTGCTCATTGTCCGCGTGAAACGTTCAGAGGCAATGTCAAATATGTCTCACCCTGCCGTTCACGGAAAGTTAATCACTGTTAACCTGATCGTTCAGCTATTTCGTCCGGTTTGGTAATCTCCTCATGAAGCTCGTAGAACGAGGTCAATCGAGGTAGATTCGCCTGTTATTTGTGAGAATTAATGCCGATGAGAACGCCCGCTATCTCGTGCTCCTTGCGACCGACTAGCCGCGTTCCCTCGCTGCTCTGCGTCCTTTTTCTAATGGGTTGCACGCAGCGCGAAGCGCCTCCCGCCAAAGTGGACCATTCTCATTCAATTTCAATCGCCGCCGCATCGGACTTGCAGTTCGCCTTGCCCGGCATTTTGGATGAATTCCAGAAATCCGTCCCCGAAACGGAGATCAGAGTCACGTTCGGGTCGTCGGGAAACTTCTTCGCGCAGCTCACGAACAAAGCTCCTTTTGATGTCTTTCTCTCCGCGGATATCTCCTACCCAGAAAAATTGATCAAGCAGGGTGCGGCCGCTGAAGGATCACTGTTTCGCTATGCCATCGGTGAATTGGTGCTTTGGGTTCCCAAGGATTCAACGCTCGACATCGATTCCAAAGGATTGAACATCCTGACGGATGAACGGGTGACAAAAATCGCCCTCGCGAATCCGAAGCATGCACCGTACGGACGTGCTGCCGTGGCAGCTCTTCAAAGTGCCAAGCTATACGAGGCGGTTGAGAAGAAACTCGTTCTTGCAGAGAACATTGCCCAGGCAGCGCAGTTCGTCGAAAGTGGGTCCGCGCAAATAGGGCTGATCGCCCATTCCATCGCGAATTCACCCGCCATGAGGGATAGGGGTCGGTTCGTGTCTATCCCGCGTGATTCCTATCCTCCGCTGGAACAAGCGGGCGTGATTCTCTCTTGGACCATGGAGAAGGAGTTGGCGGAAAAGTTTCGGGAGTATTTGACCGCGGGGCCGGGTCGAGAACTGCTCGGCAAGGCGGGGTTCCGATTGCCGGAGAAATAGCGTGGATCCTGCGGCTCTCTGGCTCACCTTGAAACTGGCATGTTGCACGACCCTTGCTCTGTTGTTCATTGGGTTGCCACTGGGGTATTGGTTGGGCCGAACTCGTTGGAAGTGGCGGTTTCTTGTGGAGGCCGTCGTCGGCTTGCCCTTGGTCCTTCCGCCGACGGTGGTTGGCTTTTATCTTCTCATCGCGACCGGACCGCGAAGCATGCTGGGGCGGTTCTATGAATCGTTGACGGGGGGAATGCTCCCCTTCTCCTTCCAGGGAATACTTCTCGCCTCCGTCCTCTTCAACCTTCCTTTTGCGGTACGGCCATTCGCAGCCTCTTTCGCAAGCATCGATCAACGGCTGCTCGAGGCATCCTGGTGTTTAGGCGCGTCTCACTTACGAACGTTCTTTCGCATCGCATGTCCCATTGCATGGCCGGGAATACTAACGGGAATTGTCCTCACGTTCGCCCACACGGTGGGGGAGTTCGGAGTCGTTCTGATGATGGGGGGAAACATTCCGGGCGTCACACGAACATTATCGATTTCCATTTACGATGATGTCCAATCGCTCGATTACGCATCGGCTCATCAGACGGCATTTGTTCTTCTGCTCTTTTCGTTTGTCGCGCTCACGATCACCTATTCGCTTCAGCGACGGATGGTGACTCTATGACGGAAAGCATCGACGCGCGCTTTGTTAAGCTGTTCCCGAGTGGCTTTCACTTGAACTGCGAGTTCTCCATTCCGATTCAAGGATTCTCGTTCTCGGTTCTCTTCGGTCCGTCCGGAAGTGGAAAGACCACCATCCTCCGAATCCTAGCGGGGCTTGATCGGCCGGACGAAGGAGTCATTTCCTTTTGTGGAGAAAAGTGGTTCGACAGTAATCAAGGCTTGCATCGTTCGCCGCAATCGCGCGGCATTGGAATTGTCTTTCAAGACTATGCTCTCTTTCCTCATCTATCGGTGGAGCAAAACATCTCCTTTGGACTGAAGGGCATTTCAGGACGAGAACGAAGTGCGCGCGTGAATGAAATACTGAGCATGCTTCGCCTTGACCCGATGAGGAGCAGATTTCCGCACAAGCTTTCGGGTGGTGAACAACAGAGAGTCGCGCTGGCGAGAACGCTTGTTCGTCGGCCAAGACTCTTACTTCTTGATGAACCTCTTTCCGCTCTCGACCAACCGACACGCGCGGAGATTCGTCACGAACTTCGGGGGCTTCTTCAAGCCCTCGATGTGCCGACGATCCTCGTGACACACGATCGCGTGGAAACAATTGCATTGGCCGAGCGGGTCATTGTTCTTTCGGGAGGTAGCGTTCAACAGATCGGAGACGTGCAACAGGTGTTCAATCACCCGGCGAATGAAATCGTGGCTCAAATCGTCGGTGTTGAGACGGTACTGCCGGGGGTCATCCGTGAAATCGAGGAGGGGATTGCCGTTGTTGACGTGGGCACGGTGTCCCTTCGAGCGGCGGTACGCGATTCCTTGCCGAACCATGTGACGGTCTGTATTCGCGCCGAGGAAGTATTGATCGAAAAGGGGGCGCAAGGGGCGACGAGTGCGCGAAACCGGTTTCAAGCCGTCGTGCGATCGATCATCGCGGAAGGACCGGTTTATCGGATCGTCGTTGACGGTGGTTTCGAGCTGACGGCGCTCATCACGCGGCATGCGCGCGAGGAAATGGCACTTCAGGAAGGGGATACCGTGCTTGTCGTTCTCAAAGCGCACGGCATTCATTTGGTGCCGCGCGAATAAATGGGCGTGTGCCGGCGTTCATGAAACGCTCATACCGTCATGATGTCACGTCTTCGATGACTCTGCCCCTGTGCAGGCCAAGAACTCCGTCCGGATATCATTGGTCGTATGGAGTAGGTCTTCCATCAGCCGGTCGCCATTCGGATAACCGCACCGCTGCGCGAGCTTGTCGAGTTCGCCCGGATCATTCGGCAGGTCATTTCGCACCTGGTTGTAAACGATGCGAAGCCGGCTTTCGACCATTCGGAGGAGGGTATATCCCTCTCTCATGATGCGGCATCGATCCGCCGTCCAGAGCTTATTCTTTTCGAGTTCGTCGATCGCCTCCCACAAATTCGGCTTAAGAATAGAAGGGATCTCTCGTCCGAATTGAAGCTGAGCGAGCTGGACGGCGAACTCTACATCTGACTCCCCTCCCCTTCCCCGCTTGATGTCCGTGGCGGGTCGACTCTCTTCGAGTCGGTTCCGCATGGATTGAATCTCCTGTGCATCATGAATGGACCAATCGTGACCGACGATGGCTTCGAGAATGGCCGCCTCGATCCGTTGCGTGAATTCGAACGAACCATAAATGATCCGTCCTCGCGTGAGAACTTGTCGTTCCCACAAAGCCGCGTTCTCGCGGTAGTAGTTTTCGAAACGAAAGAGAGGAGAGACGACGGAACCGGATCGGCCCGTTGGGCGTAGTCGAAGGTCGATGGTGTAAAGTTTGCCGGCCGCCGTCAGGCCGCATGTTTTGATCACCCGCTGGACAAGCTCAGTGAAGAACTCGAAATTCGTCAGCGTCTTCTTGTTCGTCGATCCTTTCCCGTGAGCGCTGGTTCCATCTCCCTCGTAGATGAGCACCAGATCAAGATCGCCGTGATAGCCGAGTTCGGCTCCTCCCAGTTTTCCAAGACCAATCAGAGCGAACTGCGAAACTTGCCCAGGGAACTCTTTGAGCATCGGCTGGCCATATCGTTCGATCATCTCCCGGTGATGATGGGCGGTAATCGCGCTGACGATCACTTCCGCCAAATCACTGAGACTGCGTGTCGTCTCGACGATCGTTCGTTTGCCGAGGATGTCATTCACGCCGATCCCGAGCAACGTCGTGTTCTTAAAGCTGTGCAGAATCGGGTGGATGTCCTCAGCTCCCTTGAGGAGCGAGGCGAGTTCCGCTGCGAGTTCGTCACGTGTCGGCTGACGATTCATCACGAGCGTATCGAGCAGCTCGTCGATCATTCCGGGATTATTGATCAGGATCTCGGAGAGGAACTGGCTCCAAGAGCAAAGGTGAACATAGAGCTGAAGCAGCGGCGGATTATGGCTCAAGCTTTCCCAGAGCGCGCCTTTCGCTCCCAGCGAATGCGTCACCTTCTCGAGATTGATGAGTGCCATGTCCGGATCCGGGGCTTCCGACACGGCTCGGAGAAGCATGGGTGCGATGCTTGCCAGAAAATGTCGGCTACGAATCGAGGAGAGGAATGGGACTTCCTCGGTCCCCAGCAATGCGAGGTTCTTATGCGCTTCGCGCACGTTGGTAAAACGATACGGTCCCAAGACCTGTTCGATCCGCTCAATAGGAGGCTGGGGATCGAGCACGAGGTCGGATTCAGGCATACCTTCCGACGTGTCTCGCTCACCCTCGGGAAACAAATCCGACATCAAGTGGCGTTGAATGGTGCGATTACGCTCGGTGATGGCACGAAGATCGGAGAGAAACTCCTCTCCGGGACGCACGCTCGATCCTGAAACATACCCCAGGCGCACCGCGAGCTTGTCGAGTTCGTCGGAGGAATCGGGAATGCTGTGCTTTTGCAGATCGAACATGAATTGCAAGCGATGCTCGGCCTTGCGCAGAAAGCGATACGCCGTTTCGAGGGCGGCATGCTCGTCTTGATTCAAGCAACCGGTGGAAACGAGTCGCCGGAGCGCGCGAAGTGTGTTCTGCTCGCGAAGATCCTGATGAACGCCTCCGTTCAAAAGCTGAAGAAACTGGACGACGAACTCAATGTCTCGAATGCCGCCTCGTCCGGTTTTGATATTGGTGGCATCACGTCCCTGACTCTTCGTCGTTCGCTCGATTTGTCGTTTGATCGCCTTGATCTCGTTGATCTCGAGAAAGGTCAGGTACCGACGATAGATGAAGGGTTCGACTCCCTTCAAGAATCGCTGGCCGAGCTGCTTATACCCGGCAATCGGACGCGCTTTCACGAGAGCCTGTCGTTCCCACGTTCGTCCGTAACGATCGTAGTACGCCAGGGTCGACGCGAGTGATTGGCAAAGCGCGGCATGCCCACCATGAGGACGAAGCCGCAGGTCGACGCGATAAGCGAAACCGTGTGACGTGCTCGCGCTCAGCAGACCGACCATATCCTGTACGACGGACGTGAAGAAGTGAGAGTTTGGAACCGACTCTTGGTGCGGAGCCTTGCCATCTGTCTGGCCGTCATCTTCGTAGATGATGATCAGGTCGATATCGGAACTGTAATTGAGTTCTTGTCCTCCCAGTTTTCCGAGGCCAAGAACGACGAGTCGCGAGTATTTTCCATCAGCGGATCGAGGCTCACCCCATTTGTTCGACTGGCGCCGATATGCGACCGCGAGCGCGACCTCTACCAGGCAATCAGCAAGATCCGAGATCGATCGAGTGATTCGATCGAGCGGTTCCCCGCCGATGATGTCACGAAAGCCGATGCGGAGCATCTCTCGTCCCCGGCATCGACGGATCGTCGCGAGGACATGGTCATGGTCGAAGTTCACCGACCTGAGTTCGGCGAGAATCTCATCCTTTAAAATCTCGGGATCGAGCGGAAGCGATCCATTCTCCCAGACATAGTCGAAGTAGTCCGGGTTCTCGATGATCAGGTTACTGAAGTACTGGCTGGCCGCGAAGAGCTGCAAGAGAACCGCAAGCGAGTGAGGCTTTCGTTCGAGAAAGGTCAACATGGAAAGGGGACTGCGCGTATTGGCGAGAAGTCGTTCGAAGTTGTTGAAAGCCATGTCGGGGTCAGCGGACCCAGGAAGGTATTGAAGCAAATCGTCCACAAGCGTTTGCAAGAGATCAAGAGGGAGGCCGAGCTGCGCGAGTCTGACAAAATTCCTGTGCGCGGTGGTGGTATCGTGAAAGCCACACCGAGCCAGTGTCGGCCGCGCGTACTCAACGTTGTCCAGGAACTCCCGCAAGTTCTTCGTTCCACACGGCAGAAATGTCAGAAACCAACGCGGGTATTGTAGCCGTCCGCGGAATGCGGGAACTACCCTCTCTTCATAAGGAACCGGGAGAGTTCGTGAGAGTTGAGATCGTGGCGGAATGGGTGCAAAGCATCTATTCAGGCATGCCGACGCGCCAGGTCGGTTCGCCGAGTCCTTCGTGACGAAGGAAGGTTTCTTTCTCTCGGGCGGCGGTAACGATGAGCTGAGCCGCAGCTTCGACGCCGAACTGCGCCGTGTTGACGACAAGATCGAACTGTGCGATGTCCGACGTATCGACGCCGAGCTTGGCCGCGAGGAACTCTTCTCGCGACTTGTCTTTTTCGACAACGAACTGCCTGGCATCTGTCGGCGACAAGCGATTGAGCTGCGCAATGTAAGCGATGCGGGTTTCAAGCGGCGAGACGATCTTCACGTGAAGGCGTGCATCATCGGGCAAGACACGTCCCGCACCACGAGCCAAAATTACGCAATGCTCCGCGGTCGATGACTCGAGGATGCGCCGGACGAGCGACGTCACTTGAGGGTTGCGAAGCAGGGTCCCGTCCTGGTTGAGTTCCTGAAGTCTTTGATCGATCCAGTCATTAACGACTGGTTCGATTTCAGGATCGCGACCGTCATTGCCGGCCGGCGGTCCCTGCGTCAGGTACTCAAGGCTTTCCTGATCGAGATAACCCCAACCCAGAAGCTCCGCCACCCGCTCGGCAATCGAACGGCCGCGTGCTCCCGTCTCTCGGCTGATCACAATGGCGAGTGGCGGACGATAGCCTGGGCTCTCGGAAGCGGGGGCATAGCCATGAAACGCGGGCTGTCCTGGATTGATCGTCGTCATGGCCTCTCCTCTTCGCCACTTCAGTTACG
Organism: bacterium; assembly: GCA_019748235.1. GTDB lineage: Bacteria > Planctomycetota > Planctomycetia > Kolteriales > Kolteriaceae > JAIEPU01. The sequence goes on along the minus strand of JAIEPU010000286.1, from coordinate 14,117 downwards.
GGCAAAGTGTATCATGCTTCCTGCCCTGTAAGTCAAGCGACCACCTTTGCCAAGTCTCAATCATCTTGCTCGCCACACTACGAAGGGGCTAATTCGCAATCTTTTGCCAAGTCGCTTTCTTCGCCTAATCGAAATAGTCGATTTCATCGCTCCACTTTTGTGTATGTGGCCTCATCTCTCTTTACGTCGAACGAGCCCCTATTGACCAAAGAGATCGCGGCATGTTTCGAAGCGCGAAGGGAAGCCTTGCGGGGAAAAGAAAAACCCTCCCGAGTCAAACTGGGGAGGGCTTCCGGTTTTTCACTTTTCTGCAAAGGACTCGGCTCAATGATCGCGTTTTGCAGGTTGGGTCGTCCCCGCCCAGCCTACACGGCCACTGAAACAACGGGTCAATGCATCTGACTCGTTTAGGGAGCGGGACTCGTTGTCGTTGTCGCCGGCACAGGAGCATTCACATCAAGGAAGCCTTCGAGTTGTCGACTTCGAACAGGATGTTGCAGCTTACGAACGGCCTTGGCTTCAATCTGTCGGACACGCTCACGCGTAACCTTAAAGATTCGACCGACCTCTTCGAGGGTGTAGGTGTAGCCGTCACCCAGTCCGTAACGGAGCTTGATGATTTCTCGCTCACGATAGGTCAGGGTCTTGAGGACGTTGTCGATCTTGACCTTCAGCATTTCCTGGGTGGCGATGCTGACGGGTGATTCAACCCGTCCATCCTCGATGAAGTCACCGAAGTAGCTGTCCTCGCTTTCGCCGACCGGTCGATCGAGACTGATCGGATGGCGCGAGATCTTGAGAACACGTCGCGTTTCCTCGACCGTGATGCCGGCCGCTTCCGCCGTTTCCTCGATCGTCGGCTCGCGTCCCTTTTCCTGAAGAAGCTTCTTCGAGACGTTTCGAAGCTTGCTCATCGTCTCGATCATGTGGACGGGGATGCGGATGGTGCGTGCTTGATCGGCAATCGCTCGCGTGATCGCCTGACGAATCCACCATGTCGCATAGGTACTGAACTTGTAGCCACGGCGATACTCGTACTTGTCGACCGCACGCATGAGGCCGGTGTTTCCTTCCTGAATCAGATCGAGGAAGGAAAGACCACGATTGCGATACTTCTTTGCGATCGAGACTACAAGTCGCAGGTTGCCGCCCGAAAGATCACGCTTGGCTTGCTCGTATTCTTCAAAGCGGCGTTGCATCTTGACAATGCGCTTGAGAAGCGTTTTCGGCGTTTCAAGCGTCATGAGCTCAAGGTCACGAAGCTCCTTCTCCGCGTTCGCACGATCTTCCTTGGTGACACGGCTCGCACGATGGATTCGAATCTCCTCGCGGAGTTCCTGCATGCGGGTACAAATCTGCCGCAGTTTCTTCATCATCGGCTGAATGCGCTGCGTCCGGACCGACAATTCTTCGATAAGACGGATGCACTTGCGTCGGCGGAACTTCAGCTTTCGGTGGATGATGGTCTTCTCCGCCTTTTCGGTTCGGCGACCGATCAAGCGGCGGAAGTCTTGTTTGTTCTCATCGAGCAGATAGTCGAGGGTCTTCAGGTTGTGCGGCATCCGGCCAAGAACCTGGTCCTTCTCGAGATTCTCTGTGACAGAGATCTTGACTGTGCGGTCGAAAGGAAGTTCCCCGCGGTGCACTTGGTGCAGGGTACTGACGGCCAGGCGAAGAGCATAATCGCATTCGAGCACTTTGGCGCGGAAGCGACGGCGAGTGATTTCGATCCGCTTGGCAAGCGCGATTTCCTCTTCACGCTTGAGGAGCGGAATCTCACCCATCTGGGTCAGGTACATGCGGACGGGGTCATCAATACCTCGTCCGGAAATGTCCTCTTCAACGACTGGAAAGCCTTCGTCATCATCAGCGGCGACGGCGGCCACATCGGGAGCGGCATCTTCTTCGACCGCACCAGCTTGTTCCCGTACTTCCGTTTCCCCTTCCGGCTCATCGATCACCTCGATACCGTGCTCCTCAAGGGTGAGAAGAAGGGAATCGAGCTTTTCGGGCTGGCTCAGGTCCTCGGGTAAGGCGTCATTGACCTGCGAGAAGGTCAGGTAGCCCAAGCGTTTGCCGGACTCCATCAATGACTTGACGGCATCGTCGAGCGTTTTGTCCATGAATGCTTCCCCGTTGTCTGTCCGCTGTCAGGAGGCGAAGTCCTGGGTAGACTTCCCTCCCAGTGGACCCATAGGAGCCTGCTGAATTCGGAATATGCCCGTTACGTTTGGCCGAGACCGATCGCGCACCCACAGGATGGCCGATCGAAATTCGCTCTGCCGCCGTCTGTCGGCGATTCCTTCAACAGGCCGTTAGAGAGCGTTGCGCCGTTGCAACTCCCTCAACGTGGCCAAGTGCTCGTCGGCATCTGCGTTTGGACCCAGTCGCACAGAGCTGACCAGGTCACGATGCCTACGATTCTCATCAAGCCACCGGCGTACGTCTTGGAGACCGCGTTCAAATGCCTCCCCCTTCGGGGCCGTATCGACGAGTTCGATCACGATGGAATCGAGTCGAGGATCGTTGAGCCGTTCTCTTAAGGCATCAGTCGTTGCGTCTTCGCCGATCTCCTCACAAACCCGGTAGCATGCTTCCACAATGGTTCTCAGGTCGGGGTGATGAAGTTCATCGACCGTCATCACGGGAGCGATCTCTCCCGCACGGCTCGGCATCACCACCACGATCTCCGCAATCTGCCGTTCCGGTCCTCCCTTTGGAAGCGGAACGATCTCGATTTCCTCGGGGGCATCGACCCGGATTCTTGCCGGCTCGCGATAACTCTCCCGAATCTCCTTCACTCGATCGCGGAGCGATTTTTCCTCAACCCGAAACCTCTCGGCAATCCGATTGATCGCCAAGTCAAATGTCTGTTGCTGCTCACTACGAAGATCGGCGGGCCATTCGGCAACCAATCCGATCACTTCGTCGATCGCGTTCTTACGACCCATCACGCTTGACGAATCATACGCCGCTTGAGCCCGAGAAATCATGTAATCCACGACGTCCGGGGCATCATTGATCAACTTCTCTAGTTGATCTAACCCCCGTTCGACGACAAAGTCGCACGGATCAAGCTCATCGGGCAGCACGCAGAGCCGCAAATCAACTTCCGCATTGAGGAATAAGGAAGCTGATGCTTTAGCGGCCTTCTGTCCCGCGCTATCTCCATCGAACATCAAAACGACGCGACTGACGTACTGCTTGATTCGATCAACATGATCGGCCGTCATCGCCGTGCCGCATGTCGCCACGCACGTCGCCAGCCCTGCTTGATAGGCCATCAAGCAGTCCATGTATCCTTCCATGACGACGAACGAAGAAGAGATTCCTTGCCCGTCATCCTTCTTCTTTAGCCGCAATCCTTCGGCCGCAACGTCAAGTCCGTAAAGGACTCTGCTTTTGTTGTAGACATCCGTTGAGGCCGAATTCAAGTACTTGCCACTATTCCCGTCGTCGAGGCTTGGTAGGACCCTTCCGCCGAACGCCACGACGCGGCCCATCGTATCGCGAATCGGAATGATCAATCGGCCCCGAAAAAAGTCGTACGGCGTGCCGCGTTGACTTATCTTTGCGAGACTCGCACGAATGAGAATCTCCTGATCGATCCCCGCATTTTTCGCTCGCTCGACCAGCCAACCGAAATCAGCCGGAGCGAAACCGAGTCCGTATCGTCGAGCCGTCTCCTCGGTGAAATGTCGCTCAGCCAAGTATTGCCTAGCAACCGCACCGATGCGGACATCCTGAAGAGACTTCTCGAACTCTTTCTGCGCCCATGCGAGTGCCTTGTAGAGAGGCGCTTTCGCATCGACTCTCTCATCATGATTCGCACGAAGAGAAATTCCCGCTCGCTCGGCCAGGCGGACCTTCGCCTCAGCGAACGTGATCTTCTCGTACTCCTGCAGAAACTTGAACACGTCCCCTTTCACGCCGCAGGCCCAGCAGCGGTAGTTCTGATACTGTGGGTCTATTTGCAGTGATGGCTTGCGATCGTCATGGAACGGGCAAAGGGCGCGATACTTGGAGCCGAACGGTTCAACACGAATGTACTCGCTCATTAATTGAACGATGTCGACGGCCTCTTTAATGGCCGCAATCGTGTCGTCGGACGGCTGACCCATGGGGGGCACCGATTGCGAAGAAAGACGATTCAACATCCCTGTCCTAAAGATAGGCTCGCATCCTGCGTTTTGCGGGCAACTACATGAGTTAGTCGCCGCTTTGAAAGCTTACGAGCCCTGCCTTTCGCGTTCAAGTCAGCCCATCTTTTGCCGGAGAGGCTCTTTGCCAAGAAAGAAGAAGTGTTAAGTCCGTTATAGCTTCGCGCGGGCCGTCGTTTATCGAGGATGATCTGCGTCGGATAGGCAAAAAAGGATGTCTAGGTTGATGTTAGCTATTTGTTTGAAATGAAGGCCGGATCGGTCCTTCGATGGGAGTATGAAACGGCTTAGGACGCACCTTGAATAAGAGTCGGCGGTGTTAATCTGTCTCGGTGAGTCAACTGACGAAAGAGCTATTGCGGTCTTAAAAGATTTTGATCAAGGAGACCGGATCGGCGACGAAGTCGACTCCAAGTCACTTCGATTTTCGCGACGTACGGAGGGGGTCGGCTGGACTTGTCCGAACATCTCGGGAAGAAAGATGCTCGGCTCGGTCGACCTCGGCTTGCCGAACTTTCTTCTCTTCGAAGCGCGAGTAAGAGTCAAACGATCTCTCGCTCGGGTCACGCCGACGTATGCGAGCCGTCGCTCTTCCTCAATGCCACTGGGCGAGTTGATGCTCCGCTCATGCGGAAGGATGCCCATTTCCATGCCGACCATGTAGACGTGGCGAAACTCCAGTCCCTTGGCGCTGTGCATCGTCATGAGGGTGACGGCGTTTTTCGACTCCTCCTTGCTATCCTTCCGTTCTTCTTCGCCGGCGAGAGCCGCATTCTCCAGAAAGCCGCGAAGCGTCGGCTTCGATTCACGCTCTTCGTACTGCGAAATCATGTTGATGAGTTCGCCGACTGAATCCCATCGTGCATTCTGATCTTCGGGTTCGTCATACTGCCGGGCGAGCTCCACGCGATAGTTGACGTCGTTTTCGAGAAGTTCACGCACTCCCTCGGCTATGCTGCCGGTGGAAAGTCGACGCTGATAAGTTTGTCCGATCTGAAGAAGCCGTTCGACTCCCGCCCGGACGCGCGGCGGTTGTACGTTGTCCTGCGCGATGCTGGGAAGAATATTCCAGAGAGGCTCGCCCAGCTCTGACGCTCGAGCGACCAATCGATCGACGACCGTCGAACCCAAGCCACGTGGCGGCACATTAACGATGCGAAGCAAGCTTGCCTCGTCCGCCGGATTGTCGATCATTTTGAGGAATGACATCACATCCCTGATTTCACGGCGGTCGAAAAAGGAATATCCTCCGACAAGAACGTAAGGAATGTTCCGCGTGCGAAGCTCTTGCTCAAAGAGCCGCGGCTGTTCGTTCGTGCGAAAGAGAATCGCGAAGTCGCGATACGTCATTTTCTCCTTCACCATCGTCGACGCCAAATCCGCCACCACGGCAGCCGCTTCCTCCGATTCGTCGTCAAACTTTCTGAAGCGGGGCTCATCGGTGGGGATACGTGTTGAGCGAAGCTGTTTGTCATATCGGCTTCTGTTGTGACGAATCAGTTGATTCGCAAGGCGAAGGATATTGGGACACGAGCGGTAGTTTTCTTCCAGCCGAACGATCTTCGTTCCGGGGAAATCTTTCTCCAATCGCTTCAGGTTGTTGATCTCGGCTCCGCGCCAGCCATAGATCGATTGATCGTCGTCACCGACGACGCAAATATTTCGGTGCCTTGCCGCCAGCCGGCGAAGGATCAAATACTGAACGGTGTTCGTGTCCTGATACTCATCGACGAGGAGATGATCGAACCGCTCCTGATGGCGAATCAGGGCGTCTTTGTGATCGGTAAAGAGCTCATCCGTGCAAAGAAGCAAGTCGTCAAAGTCGAGCATGCCGGCGCTTTTGAACGATTGTTCGTAAAGAGAGTACGCCTTCGCGCATTGAAGCGTTCGTTCATCAAAGCCGCGCGCACGGGCTTCCTTTAGGGCTGCCTCGGCGCGCAAACCCGCGTTCTTCCACTGGCTCACCTGACTTAGGAAATCGCCGGTTGGCAGTTCCTTTGGATCGATGCGGCATTCGCGAATGGCTTTTCGCGCATACGTCTCTTGCGCCGAACGATCGCTGATCGAGAACGAGGTGGGATAGCCGAGCGCGCCGATTTCCTCGCGCAGGATGCGAACGCAGATCGAGTGGAACGTGCCGATGACGGGCGTGGCATCAGAGCCCTTCGCGAGCAATTTAAGCGCGCGCTCCTTCATTTCCCGAGCGGCTTTGTTGGTGAAGGTGACCGCAAGAATGCGATCGGGACGAATGCCGTTCCGAATGAGATTCGCGATTCGGTAAGTAATGACGCGTGTTTTTCCCGTGCCCGCGGCCGCGAGCACCATCATCGGACCCGAAAGGGTCGCGACGGCCTCTTGTTGAGCACGGTTCAATCCTTGACTCATCGCACCTGCATCCATGCACCAAAAACATTTTGCCGGAGGCAGGAGTATACCGATTAGACCGGTGTACTGGCCAGCGAGTGATTCAAGCAACCATGCTAAGTGGGGAGCGTTTCGAGCGTGAGATTGATGAATTCCGAAGAGGTGGCAAAGCTTTGCGCGATTTGCTGCTCGCCGAACGGACCTTTCGAAGTCGCGGTATAAGTGAACGCGTCAATCTCGCTCTGAGAGACGAGTGGTCGATTCAAGAAGGCGATGTAATCTTCCTTCGCGAGATCGAGTTGATACTCGACGCTGTTGATGACGTTCTTCGCCACCGCTCCCGAGCCGTCCTTCAGGAAGGTGTTGGTCCAAATCTGAATTTCGCTCGCCGTTGCGTATCGACCCAAAAGGTTGTTGTAGATTGCCCCGATCACTCCGCTGGGTGTTCCCCCGTGAATGTTTTTGTACTCGTTGGAATTCATGAAGGCAGTAATCACATCAGATTCCGTCGCGCCTTGAGCAAACTTGGCGACCCAGAAAGAAAGTCCCGCCTGATCCGCTTCGCGGTTCAGGTATTGCTCGTAGTAGCTTCTCACCTGCAAAGTTCGGTGTTCGACCGACACCCAAAAGCCAGTGAAGAGCGTGTCCTTGGCCGCGCCTCCATTAAGCAGATCGTTCCAATACTTCAATCCCGCAGCGTCCCCCGTTCGACCGAGAATGGATTGATAAAGTCCGTTCACATATCCGACCCCCAGGTTGTTGAGTTCGTTCGTGATGGAGACGCGGAAGTTTCCAATCGTGCCAGGGCGGACGAAGACGTCACCCGTGTCTGATACCTGATTGACCTTCACGCTAATGTTGTAGGTGCCGCTGCTGTTCAAGCTCCAGACACCCCCAGGGGGCGTGATGGAATAAGTCGCGACGGACTTTGCTCCTGATGTGCTTACCGAGACAAAAGTGGCTAGCTGGGAGAAGCCATTGGGCCCGGTCACGAGAATGTTGCTGTTTCCGAGGGTGGATGTCTTGATGGGTTGGTTAATCGTCGGAGTAAGTATTCCAGTATAAGTTACGGTGAACGTGTAGCTAGTCGCCGGTGCGACGACGTTGGGACTCGATGTCAAGGTTGCATTCGGGGAATATCCGATGAGCGCAAAAATCGAGTTATTCGTTTGGTTTGCAGTCACAAGATCTTGTTTGCCGTCGTTGTTGAAGTCACCAATTGCAATTCCGACCGGAGATTGTCCTCCCACGCCCGCTGCCGTTGCGCCATTGAAAGTTCCGTCGCCTTTCCCTAGTAGAATCCCGACGTTATTACCTCCCTGGTTGGAAACTGTTAGGTCGGCAATCCCATCACCATTGAAGTCGGCCACCGTCATCTGAGCGGGGGATTGGCCGTTGTAACCGAAAGTATTTGCGGCTGAAAAGCTGCCTCCCCCTGTCCCCAACAAGACAGAGATGTTCGGGGTTCCCTGATTCAACGTCGCAATGTCGAACTTGTTGTCATTGTTGAAGTCGGCGACGACGATTGAAGCGGGGTTCGTTCCAACGCTGAGAGTGGTCCCCGGTGTGAAGCCCCCGCCACCATTTCCGAGGAGAATCGAAACATTGTTCGAACCGGAATTCGCGACGGCCAGATCGACGAAGCCATCTCCGTTAAAATCACCCGCATTCATCGAACGGGGACCCGCCCCGACAGTGATATTCTGCGCGGTGCCGTATGTTCCATCGCCGTTATTGAGTAGGACGCTAACGCTCGCCGATAACGAATTCGCTACGACGAGATCAGGAGCCGTGTCGCCGTTAAGTTTGAGTAGTCCGACGAATAAAGGAGTACTTCCGACGGTGTAAGTGACACCCGGCTGAAAAGTGCCGTCATTGTTGCCAATCAACACCGAAACATTGTTCGCATTAGCATTGGCCGTCACTAAATCCGTAATACCATCGCCATTGACGTCGCCTGCGGTCAGATCGTTTGGGGCGGTACTCCCTACGTCGGAGTAAATGGGTGAATTAAAGCCGCCGTTCCCAGTTCCCAAGAGAATCGCGACTTTGTTCGTGCCGGGATTTGTAGCGGCAACATCAAGTTTGCCGTCTTTATTGAAGTCAGCCACGGTGACCGCATTCGGATTCGAACCGGTATTTACCGCAACGGGGGAATTGATTCCCGCAAAGAACCCTACCGCAGGCGTGAGTCGATCTTCGAGGGACTCCATCGAGAGTTTTGGTTTTTCCTCGGTCTTTGACGGTTCGCTTTTCCGAAACCAGCCCATCGTATCCCCCGCCGCCTGTTCGAGGCGTGTGTGATATCAGCAGAAATCCGCTCCGCGAAAGTACCCCTGTCCGAGGCATTGCCGCGCATATGCTCGCCACGTCTTCGCAGTGGCGATTGTTCTCGTCGTGCGGCTATTAAACCTGGCAAGCAGCGATCTCAGTCGCTTGCGGGCGAGGGATCTCTCTCGCTGTTGCCGGTCTCATGCCGTCGTCAATGGACAATCTCTGGGTGATGGGGCAGCAGATAAAGAGGAACGTGCTTTACGGCAAGACCATTCCTGCGCGGCGAGCTCCGCGCGTGAAAGGACTTCGATTGGGAAAGATGGGAAGCATGTTGAAAGTTAATGCCTACGAGACGATGTGCTTTTTTCGTGCGATATAGTCCCAGACGACAAATCGCTCGAGCTCTCGCCCCGCCGTGAAGAAAACCCGCCCTTTGGTTTGTTCCGCCAGCCGATGGGCGAAGCGGATGTCTTCGTGAGATTGGTTCCACGTCGAAAGCAAAAAGAGATTGATGACGATTCCCTCGCGGGCACAAAGGGCACCCTCCCGCATCGTCGCTTCTTCGGTGCGCGGGTCGGGTGGATAGAGCAGGTAGAGGAGCTGTTCCTCGAAGTGGGCGGTCGGTAGTCCGTCGGTGATGAGAAAGACTTGCCGATTCGACGTATCCTGTGCCGCGAGAAACTTCCGCGCGAGGGTCAGCGCGTGCTGTATGTTCGTGAAGTGGGGAGGGACCATCGACTCACTGACATTTGGATCGCTCATATCGGCTTTGAGACGGACGACCGGATTGAAGAGGGTGACCGGCTTAGGCAGAAGTTTGACGACTTCCGAAGGATGCTTCGGCTTGGCGAAGGTCGCCATCTCGATGAATTGAAGATAGTCGCCGGGATACTCTTTTCGAATAAGTCCCTCGAGTGCCAGCGCCATTCGCTTGACGTTGATGTAGAGTCCGTCATAGCGCATGGACCCAGACATATCCATGATCACGCAGGTCGCGGCCTTGGGATTATTCTTCGTTCGATGAATTTCAATGTCGTCCGAACGAAGGCGGAGCGGACGTTCTCCCTTGGAACGAATCATCGCATTGATCATCGTGCCGGGGATGTCCATATGAACGACTGAGTCGCCGAACTCATAAGGCTTTGTTCGCTGGCTCTCGACCGCTCCCTCTCCCGGCGTGCCGATGTCGTGTCGACCCGATTTACTTGGCTGAAGAGAGGCGAAGATTTGTTCGAGCAATTTCGATTGAAAGATGCGGTAAGCCTTCGGCGTTAATTCGAGGCCATCTTTGGTGAGATTGAGTCCTTGCCGCTCGGCCATCTCGCGCATCAGATCTTGAATCTGCTGCTGTAAGGCGCTTAGCCCTTCGACGTCTCCCGGTTCGGTGAACTCCTTGAGCGCCTCCATGTCAATGATGCCGATCTGCGCCGTCTCACGAGCTTCTTCCAGTTGCTTGAGCAGCTCGTCGATCTTCTCGAGCTCTTCCTTAATGGCGATGGCTTCGGGGATGCTCATAGGCGTTTGGCCGGTGAACTGGTACTTCGCGGCCAATTCATCGACCTGATACTTATCGCCTAATTTCTCAGCAATGCGAAGCAGCTGCCGGGCGAAATCGGGATTATCACGCTCGGCTCTGTACCAAAGCCGTTCGAAATCGTCGATCTGTTCGTCATGAACGAGCTGATCCCAAAGCCGCTTCCATTCCTTGGGAGGTCTCGCTTCCTTTGCCGATTGACGATACTTGTCTGCGGCTTCGTTCAAGACGCGGTCGGTCTCATATGTCTCGAGAATTTTCCGCTTCCGTTCCTCGAGAATCGCTTTCAAGGCGTCGAGGCTCGGTCCAAGCTGCGAGATTTGACTCGGATCAAGACGAATGGCGCGAGCGAGTTCTTCATCCGACAATTCGCGCATGTCGCCGTAATGCAGCATGTGCTCAAACGCGTGCGAGACCAGGTCGGTCTCCGGGGGCTGGTTGGGGCTTGGGAATCGCGCGGGATCGTACTTCTGGTACGTGTGAATGATGCCGCCAAGCTTATTGCGGGAATTCATAAGTGATCCTCCCGTGGTGCTCGGAGCGAGAAAGTCGATCCGTCGCATAGAGACCCGCGAGGATGAACTCGACGGACGAGGCCCGCATGGCCGCGCTGCCGCTCGCGTTCACCTCAAGCGCTTTCTCCCATGCCGGGGGAACTCGGCGAAGCCGGTCGACATAAACCTCCGATGGAAGCATGTCTCCCACTTCGATCTTGATCCCCCGGCCAAATAGCTTGCCAATCTCCTCGAGGCCATGCTTATCGACGTATTCCTCGAAGACTGTTTTGATCGCATGGGCGACGATGGAATCGAGCACCTGCTTTTCCGACATTTGGTGCGAGCCCATCATGTCGAGTTCCAGCTTACCGAGTGATGATGACGCCAAGTGGCCAAGATCGCTAATGCGCGGCACAGCGGGCTTTTCCCCGAGTCGAATCGCGCGGTGCCTGGCACTCGCCACCATTGTGCGGTAATTCGCGATGCTGAAGCGGGCACTGACGCCGGATGCTTGATCGACATACTTTGATTTCCGCGCCGAGACGGAGATCTGTTCGATGATCTCACGCATGAAGTAAGGAACGACGACCGGGTATTCGCCGCCAAGATCGATCCCCGCTTCTTGCTCCATGATCTCGATGCCCAGAGCGCGCTGCCGCGGGTAATGGGTGTGAATGATCGAGCCGATGCGGTCCTTAAGCTGGGGAATCACTTTGCCGGATCGATTGTAAGTCGACGGGTTCGCGGAGAAGAGAATCATGACGTCGATGTCGAAGGTAATCGGATAGCCGCGAATTTGAACATCGCGTTCCTCGAGGATGTTGAAGAGGCCGACCTGCACCAGTTCATCGAGCTCCGGAATTTCATTCATCGCGAAGATACCGCGATGCATGCGCGGGATCAGTCCGAAATGGAGCGCGTCCTCGGCAGACATGCTCGTCCCCGCCGCGAGCTTCGACGGGTCGATTTCGCCGATGATGTCCGCGAACTTCGTGCCGGGGGCCAGTCGCTCCGCATAGCGGTGGTCGCGATGCCACCAGGCAATGGGAACATCTTCCGGCGCGTGCGCTTCGACCATTCGTTTCGCGGCTGTCGTGATGGGGTTGTACGGGTCTTCGTGAACAGGGAAGGAAGAGTCATCAATGTAAGGAATCTCTTCGTCGAGGAACCGCGCGATCTGACGCATCAACCGGCTCTTCCCCTGCCCCTTTTCGCCGAGAAAGAGCAAATCATGCCCCGCAAGAAGTGCGAGATTGATTTCGGGGATGACGGTATCGTCATACCCGACGATGCCTGGGAAGAGTTCCTCACCCTGCGCGAGGAAACGGACGAAGTTATCGCGGACCTCTTGCTTGACACTCTTGGAAACCCATCCACTCTCTCGTAATTCGCGCAGATTGGTCGGCTTGGTGAGAATCGACATCGGGAACGAAATCTCCATGCCCTTGGAATGATGACGGCGCCGCGGGGGCTCTCCGTCGGCTGCTTGATTGTAGGCGAGAGTCGCACAGGTCAACAGCGAGAGCCGACCGAAAGAGGGGCAATCGGCCGATTTCAGACGTCAAAATCAAGGAAGTGTCGTGCCAGGCAAGACGTTGAGCGTGAGTAAGAAGGGATCGTTGCTTGCCGAATGCTCGGACCGAATGCTCAGAGTTTGTCCTGTACTTCCCAAAGCTTGAGTGTGGTGGTTCCCTGCGGCCCGCCGTCCTCTAGCCCATACGTGATGGCGATTTTGTCACCTGGCCGCGCCAGTCCGCTCGAAACGAGGGCCTGCTGCGTTTGATGAACGACATCGCTTGTCGTCTTGAACCAAGGGGAGAAAAACGGCGTGACTCCCCAAATGAGAGCCATGCGGCGGACGACGACTTCGTCGTTGGAAAAGCCCGCGATGACTGGTCGAGGGCGGTGCGAGGAAACAAGATTGACACTTCGGCCCGAGAGAGAATAGACCGCGACCGCTTTAAGGTCGAGTTCAAGCGCCGCGCCGGCTGCTGCTCGCGCGAGAGCGTTACCGAAACTCGGCGAGACCATATCCGGCCTTTTCGGAGGAAGTTGGCCCTTAAAGGCTTCACTCTCGACGGTGCTGATGATGCGAGCCATCGTTTCGGTCGCAAGAAAGGGAAAGTCTCCGACGGCGGACTCAGCCGACAGCATGACGGCATCTGTCCCGTCGAGTACAGCATTCCCGACATCAGACACTTCGGCTCGTGTCGGCTGAGGACTCTTGATCATCGATTCGAGCATCTGGGTTGCGGTGATGACCGGCTTGGCGCGGCGGTTCATCGCACGGATCATTCGCTTTTGAAGAAGCGGAACTTTTTCGAATCCCGCTTCAATGCCAAGATCGCCGCGCGCCACCATCAGACCATCTGAGATGTCACAGATCGCGCTCAGGTGATCAATCGCTTCCGGCTTTTCGATCTTGGCAATCACGGGGATCTTGCCGGCAAGGGACTTTGCCTCGGCCACATCACGGGCATGTCGAACGAATGAAAGCGCGAAATAATCGACGCCCAGTTCCAACCCGAACGCGATGTCACGGCGATCCTTATCCGTGAGAGATGATTTGCTCGACTTGACATTCGGTATGTTGAGACCTTTGCGACTCGTGAGTCGACCGCCGACCTTCACGCGGGCCGTGATTTCGTTTTCATCCTGACGAATGACGGAGAATTGAATCTTGCCGTCGTCCGCGAAAATGGTGCTTCCCGGCTCAAGGCCTTCGGGAAAGATGTCGCACTGCGCGGGGAGTTCGTCCGGCGTTCCCACGACATCGCGGGTGGTGATGACGACTTCTTTACCGTTGACCAAGTCGACGCCGCCGTCGGACATGATGCCAAATCGCATCTTTGGTCCTGACAAATCAGCGAGAATTGCGATCGGCTTGCCAATCTTTTTCGAGGCCGCCCTGACGTCTTCGAAAGTCTGAGCGTGCTCGGCGTGTTCACCGTGCGAGAAATTCAGTCGGCAGACGTCCATTCCCGATTGAATCAAGCGGCAGATGTTGTCGATGCCGCTGACGGCAGGTCCAAGAGTGCAGACGATCTTCGCTCGGCGCACAGGGGTCTCCTTCACCAACGTCGGCAGTGACACTCCATGGTCATTGAGTCGAGACGCCGGAAGCCGACATGCTCCACTCTGCCCAAGAATCCACCTCCGAGGGGATCATTTTCGAATGAGTGACGAGGTCAGACCTCGATCATTCGTTCGATCCGATCCTTTTCCATGGCGGCTCGATCCATTCCTCAACTGCTAAACACTCTCCCCTGCCCCCGATCATGCCCTTCA
>JAIEPU010000196.1 GCA_019748235.1 bacterium | reverse complement strand
TAATGGAGGCTGATGGCCAACCTCGAACCGCGAGTTTCCTTCCAGATCAGCGTCCCCCTAAGATCGTGACAGGCGACGGTCCCTTGTTCCGCCACACCGATAATCCGGCCGGTCGCGGGAACGAAAGAGAGATAACGGTACGTCTGACTCGTTTGGACGCTCCCCACCACTTTGGGAATTCGACTAATGATGACGAGTCTCGATCCTTGAGCCGAAATCGCGACGTAGTCGCCGTGCGGATCGATGGCGACGGAAATGATGTCGATATGCAGATTCAATTCACCGATGACGTCCAGCTTTTCGTCAAGCCACCATAACCAGCCCTCTTTTGTGACGGCGGCTAAGCGGCTACCGGTATCGGCGCGAGCGACACCGATGACGTCAGAAGGAAGTCGGCGTTCCGCGACAAGCTTCCCAAAAGTATCGAGAAGGTAGACGTGTCCCGAATCGTCCCATGCGTGGATTTCGAGCTTTTCTCTTGCAAGCCCCAAACCTCGAAGCGGGCTATGCGAATACCACGCCCATGACGATGGAATCGTCGGAGGGGGGGGAGGTGGCGTGCTGTTATTCTTCAGCGATTTAGGCATACGAGTGGGAGTTCTCGCGGTGTCATACTGTCGAACACTTACCCAATAAAGAAAGTCGGACCCAGCGCCGAACGCCGTTGGTTAAGATCCATTCTCTCTACGTTTGGGAGGAGGTGATTGGTTCAAATGCTGGCGAAAGTGTAGCAAATGAGGCGTCTCGGGCGAAAGAATTCGCCCGCGAAGCAAAAGTTTAATGAGCAGCGGTAAGGTTTCATTCGACGCGAATGACGGTATCTGCCACTCCCAGATGGCCGGCCGAGTCACGGAATCGGATCAGGAGCAGGTAAGAGCCAGGGATTCGTTCCTCGGTCTGAAAGGTGATGACCTCCTCGGAAGAGTCGAATAGGCCGTCGTCAGGGAACAATGGCCACCAATCGATTCCATTCAGCGAGTAGGCCGCCGCGGTCAAACGAGTTTGACCATCTTTCGCTGAGGTGCTGACTTCGATTCTCTTACTGACTTGTTTCGCGGACGCGATCACGACGGCGGGGGGATCACGGTCAAGATTAAATGGATCGCTCACACGACTGGCGCTTAGTTTGTCCCCTTGTCGATTGCTTGGAGCATCAGTTGCGGTCACCCGGAAGCGATAGATACCGCTCGGCATGGAGCCTGGATCCCATTTGAAATCGTTGCCGGCATGTTCTCTGGCAACCGCGACCCAGTCGGGCCATCCCTCTTTCAGCACATCGAGGTCGTACACGATCTTGTCACCATTCGGATCGCTGGCTTTCCAACGGATTTCAAGCTTCGCCGACGCATCGGCAATCGGATTGTTGATGAGATTAGGAACGTCAAGGGAATCGATCATCGGGGGGCGGTTGATCGTGGCATAATAGGCGGAGACATCGGAAAGGCTGGGCGACTGACGACCATCCGGGCTCTCCAGAATTGCCCGGTACTGCATGAATCGAGACAAAGGAAGAGTGCTTGAATCCGTCGTCCAGTTCGCCCAAGTCTCATCCGGCTTTTCGACATTTCCTGATCGGAATTCGACGATCAGCTTTGCTCCCGTCGGCACACTTCCTTGCCAAGCACCCTTGCCCCATCGCGTCTGAAGTTTCGCATCGAAGATGCTTGATTCAAGAATTCCCTTACCGGTGAATCTGTTCTCTACCATCCAAATTTTTCCCGGTACGCCTGTCCCGATGACGACAGAACCGTCGGGTTGCGGAAGCATCGATTGGATTTGACCGCTTTCAAGGCGTGCGAGCGTCTGCTTGACCTGAGAGTTGAGATCGACGGAATAGAGCTTTCCCTCTTGGCCAGTTCCGACCAGTAGGTTTTCTCCTTGCAGCGCGAGACTAAGCACTAAGCATCGCTCGCGGAAGATCTCATCCACCTGTCCATCCACGGCGATGCGATAGACCGAATTCTCGCCGGATGCGGCAATGTTCGTACGCGCGGGAAGGCGGGCTGGGGAAGGGGAGGGGGCGGGAGCAGGCGCATCGGCCACCGGTGCCAAGGGGCCAAGGAAACTGACGGCGGCCGCGGGAAATAAGAGTTCAAGCGGAAATCGTTTCGGTTGGTGTTGAACGCCGGCAGGAAAGGTCGGGCGTTCCGGTGTCCCTGTCCCTGCGTAAAGCCTCCCTCGTTCATCGAGAAGAATCGCATGCACGTCGGCCTGGGGGGCATCATACAACACGAAGCCTTTTCCCTCGGGATCGACGCGATAGATGAGACCGTCATTACTCGTCCCGAGATATGTCATTCCATTGGGGCCGAGCGCCATCGATAGGAGATGCTTTTGCTTGGCTTGAAAGAGGATCGTTCCCTTTCCGTCGGGACCGATGCGATAGAGTCGCCCTTGTGGGCCGGTGGCGGCTAGCAGCGCGCCGCTGGCATCGATTGCAATTCCCCAAATGTACGTCTCTTCCGTCGCGAAGAAGACTTGAGCATTGCCGTCCCGCGTTCGCTTGAAGATCTCTCCGTTGGGTGAGACTCCGTAATAAATCGATCCGTCCTTATCGACAGCGAGAGCGAAGATCTGCTGGTCGGTTGATTCGTGCAATTTGGCGATGGTGCCGTCCGGAGAAACTCGAACGACGAGGCCTGGGCCTCCCGTCGCGGCGACAATGCTTCCATCCGCTTCTCGAGCCAAGGCCCAAACATGCGTGATCCCTAGATCAGACCGAGGAGTCAGTTGCCGCGCCAACTCCACTCGGCTTTGACTGGTGACGACGATTCCTTCTTGCTTGCCATTTTCGAAATCAGCGGCCGTATGCTGCGACCAAGTCTGAACTTCAACGGCGAATAGCGGTGAGACTGTGACAAGCATCACTAATGAGAGTCGCAGATACCGGAGCCAGGATCGATCCAACATGGAGCACGTTTCCGTCATCGCGACTCTCCCGCCAGCGAGGCCTTTGGTGCGGCAGAGATACGATCTCTTTTCTCAACAATCTTAAAGGGAATCGTTTTCGATCCTTCGAGCGCCCATTCCATTTTCTCTCGAAGACTGAGCGACCTCGGCACGCGATAGACCTCGCTCGATGTGTCGCTGGCAATGATGTTGACCTTGCCTGTGGGAAGATCCGGGAACTCGGTCCCATTCAATCCGACTCCCACGTCTTTCGTTTCCACTCGAATAACGACATCGGAGTATCGACAGAGCAATTGTTGTGAGATCGATTCATGGAGTTGTGCCGGAACTCGGGGATCGATCCAGCGAGGATGATGTTTTAGCTCACGCTGAAAATCCTCGGGCGCGGACGTAACATTGGCGACGTAATCGCCCGGGGGAAGATCCGCAGGAATCGGCAGTTTCAACAGACGCTTGACGACGGTGGTTGAAGCGGTGTTCGACTCACTCCCTCGGAACGGTTGGAACTCCAACGTTACTTCTAGCGTTTCTCCTGGAATAAGCTCCGCTCGTGCGGGATAGGCATGAACGATGTTGGCCGATCGCCGTGTTCCTGAAATCTCCGCCCAGCATTCGATCGATTCAATTTTCATCGGCTCGACCGTATTGTTGGTGAGTAGCTGCAAAACCTTTGCGAGAGGCGAAAGGGCCTGAAGAAGCCCGGCAGGCCCTTTGAATCGATCTCCTGAATAAGAGTCTTCTAAGTGTAACGGTGGATGTCCTGTGAGCTTGATGTCTGCCTTCACGGTGGCGGTCAATTCCGCAGGCGCTTTTCCCTCTCCATCAAGGCAACTACCGATACTAGTCATCACCAGTGAGCTGAAAAGGGCAGGAATGGGAGCAACCTCGCAATGGAATTCGCGCGGTTTGGTGAGATCGGTGGTCATGTGAATGGTGATGGGGATCATCACCGATCTTGGGCCGATGTTGCCGGCGATCCCCGTGCTGACGTCCGCTTGCACGGTTCCCTTGGCGTTGAGGGCGGAGCCCATCTTGAAACTCGCGGTTTGGAGCGGCATGACAAGATGAATGTACGCAGACATGAGCGGAATGTCGCATCGGCCAAGTTCTAAGAAGGGATGTCCAAATCCGTAAACACGTCCTTCGTGCACGGTGGTCACCGTGCCGACGGCGGTGACGGACACATCGCCGAGCACCAAACCGACCGCCATCGCGGAACCCGGCTCGAGTGAATGTTCTTCATCCGCCTTGACCAGATCGACATTTGCCGCTCCTCCCTGCACGGGGATGAGTCCCCAAGGAGCGAGATCTTTCGACAACACCTCCATCGCCGTCGTTGACATACCACTGACAGCTAACGGCGTACGGATTGGAATCATGCGGCCACGATTGCCACCTACGGTGAGGTCATGGGGGACAGGGGTACGGTGAGCGACCTTGTCTTCTTTTAGCTTTGTGGCGTCGCAGAATTCGACCATTTGCGTGAAGGGAGTGATGCCGCCGATCGGCTCGAGTCCGAATTCCCACGTGTAGGCGACGGCTCCCAGGAGTCTTTCATCGATGTAGACGGGGCTTCCACTCATTCCCTGCATGACGCCCGACTTCTCTAGGCCGAGTCCCTTGAAGCGAGCCAAAATCATATCTCGCCCCGGCTGGACATGATGCAAAACACCGATGATCTCGACGTCGAATCGTTCCGGCTTAGTCCCATGAATGACGGTCCGACCGTACCCGGCCATGCCCGCGCGCACCTCATCCACTCTCCAGCAGTTGATCTCACCGGCTTGTCCGAGTGGGACGGAGAGGAAGATCGCAAAGAGGATGATCGGTTTGGTCAACCAGAGATACTCCTGGAGGCGAGATCGGACGATTCGCGGCATTTCCTTTTTACGAACCTGCGATGATTACTGATCTCCGTCGAAATTAATTCGGATTCAGATCAAAACAAATCATTCGTGTTTCATTTCGCAAATAGAGGCGACCGGCTGCGATGGAAGGGGGCGTCCAACAGGGATAGCGAAGCAGCGGTTCGGCTTCTCGCGGATCTTCGGGAAGCTTCGGGGGTACCGATGGATCAAGCGATCGAACGAATAAATGGCCACGCTCGCCCCAGAGCAAAAACTCTTTACCCACTCGTATCATTGACCCTCGACCGAGAACGGAGGGGACGCTCCACCGGATTTTGCCGGTCTCCAGTTCGATACAGCGAAGCTCCGCGTCCCCCTCATGCCTGCCGGCAAATCCAAACACCACGCCGTCAACGGCCATCAAATTGGAAAAGTGACTATCCATCGCCATCACGCTGCGCCAAAGTTCCTCCGCCGTTCCGTCCGGTTTGATTCGGACCGCCAAGGATCCCGTTCCATAGGTTGCGGAGGCAAACACGATGTCGCCGACGACAATCGGCGAACTTGCATTTACCGATTCATGAAGTCGCGAGCGAAAGGGGATGCTCCAGAGGACCTTACCGGTTTCCGCCTCCAGGCTGACGAGTCCTCCCTTGGTGAATACGAAGGCGAATCTTTTGCCGTGAATGGTCGCCGCCACTGGAGTGGCGTAGCTGGGGCCCTCGCTGGTCGCTTGCCAGAGTGTTTCCCCAGACGTTCGATCGATCGCGACAATCCCGGCATCGGTCTCGGTGCCACCGACATTGATGATGAGACGATTCTCATCAATGCAGGGAGATCCGCCGACGCCGAAAAAATCCTGGTCGACTTTGAATTCTCGGTTGAGCCAACGGCTCCAAAGTTTCTTGCCGTCCTCGAGCCGTAGTGCGTGTAGCTTTCCCTCGGCCCCCAAGGTATACACCACTTCATCGACGATAATCGGAGTGGATCGAGGACCGTTGTTGTAGCCGTACCGGTCGATGTATCGGGTAGGGTATTGAAATCGCCAATGTCGCTCACGTGTTTCGACATCCAGACAATCGACGGTCTCTTGATCTTCGATTCGATGGAAGAGGATGAGACGATTGTCGACAATTGACGGAGTGGTATAGCTTTCGCCGACCTCGAGTTCCCAAAGAACGGGGAGCTTCGCCTCAATACGTTTCAGGTCGAGGGGCTGATTGGGAACGACGCTATCACCAGTCGGGCCGAAGAGGCGTGGCCAATTTCGTGAATCGGGATTTATCGTAACCGATTCGGCGGCGTTTGCCGCGAGAGCCGTCACGTAAACGAGAGCACCGGCGCATCGAAAATTAAGAAACATTTCCTCTACTCCAGGGGCGCCCTCGAGATCGACCCATTGTCGGGGCTGATTCTTAAGGTATCCATAGCGCAACAAGAGAGAGATTGAAAAAGGGGCGAAAGATGAATGACGAGCCGTCAGCTCGCATTGGAATATTGACCGTGTCGGACCGAGCGAGCCAAGGAATTTACGAGGATCTCGGCGGCCCCGCGATCAAAGAGTACCTTGCCGAAGTGTTGTCCTCTCCCTGGGAAGCGGTCTACCGCATAATTCCCGATGAGCGCGCCGTGGTTGCTCAGAACCTTCGAGAAATGGTAGACGATGAACGGTGTTGTCTCGTCGTGACGACAGGAGGAACGGGTCCGGCACGGAGAGACATTACTCCCGAAGCGACGGAGGATGTCTGCGAGAAGATGATGCCTGGCTTCGGGGAGTTGATGCGAAAGGTGTCACTTGAAAAGGTTCCGACCGCGATATTGAGCCGTCAAACGGCCGGTATCAGACGAGGCGGCCTTATCATTAATTTGCCTGGCCAACCCAAAGCGATTCGTGAATGTCTGGGAGCGGTGATGCCCGCCATTCCCTATTGCATCGATCTTATCGGCGGGCCGTTCGTTACCACCCATGAGGAATACGTGAAGGCGTTTCGTCCGAAGAAGAAATGAAGCCCTGCCAAGTGACAGTTCATTGTCACGAGTCGTTAGGCGTCAACGGCGAGAGGAGCATATTCCTCTGTCTTCACCATAACGGGGCGAGCAGGCTGAGTGTCACGCATCTGCTCCATGACGAGGATCCAGGTTTCTCGGAGGTGCTTGAGAACTCCGATGGCCTCGTCAAAGAGACGGACATCGTGTTTAAACTGACCTTCGTGAAGCTTGCGTTGACAAAAGCTGTAAAGCGTTCCCATTTTGTCGGCTAAGTCCGTGTCTTTGTCGGGCCGCAATCCGGAATGAAGTTCGCAAAGGATGTCATTGCAGCGTTCATAAGCGACCAGAGATCGCTCGTAGTCATTCTCCGCCATGGCGGATCGGCTTACCGTCGCGAATCGAATAGCTCCTTCGTAAAGCATGAGCTGGAGCTGCTCCGTCGTCGCCGTCATGATCTTATTTTCGAGATAAGCCCGAGCCGAGGTTGGCTGCATATTCGTCTCTTTCTCCGGCGAAAGAATCACATTGAAACCGCACGGTTTATCCTAGTTCACGGATGGTATGTCGTTCGGGAGAAATCTCGCCTATCCGGTGCTCGAAGTACTCGTCAAAGCCGTCAAAGTCGCTAATTGACCCTTCATGGACGAGAGGGCCGTCTCCATCGAATAAAACTGGTTCAGAAGGAGTGTCTGTTTCGCATTCAGCCTAGAGCTTAGCGCGTCCAGAGAGGTCGTTTGACGTTGAATCGTCGTGCTGAGCTGAGTCGTCTTTGTGGTGATTGCTCCATTTTTCGTGCTGGTCAGTGTGTCAGTCAGTGTCTGGAATTTAACAGCCAGTCCGCTTGTGCTGTTTGTGAGGAAGTTATTGACCCCCGTCGGATCTGAAGCCAGCACGCTCTTGAACTTTGTATTGTCGAACGTCAAGGTGCCGTCATTGGAAAGCTTGATCCCGAGTTGGCCCAGCGAGCGGACGGAAGCGGATGAGCCGCCGAAGAATGAATTAACGAAACTGACGAGCTGGCTTTTGACGATTCGAGTCGTCGAGTCCGTGAACAAAAGGCCTGCCGAGATGGAGTCGGCATCGAATTGAGTATTCTTGTTGATGAATGATCGAATGCCGTTGTAGGAATCGACGAACTTTTGCACGGCGGCGACGGCGGCGTCCGTGTCCTGACCCACGGTGATCGTCACTGGAGAGCTCGACACGTCGGTCGCGGTCACGCTAACGCCCGGGACCAGCCCGGAAAATGTGTTGCTCGACGAAATAACTTGAAGCGGAGTCCCGCCCGTACCGCTCGCTCCGTACAGCGCGACAGCGTCTCGTCCGTTCGAAATCGATGAGAGTGAGACATTGGTCGCGCCGATATCGATTAGTAACTGTCCGACCGCGCCACTTCGATTGCTCGTAAGGCTAAGTCGGTATGGATTCAAATTCGATCCATCATTGAGGACTGATGCCGTGACCGGCGCATTGGCTTGTTGGATTTGAGTAACCAGGTCCTTGAGCGACGTTCCTGCCGCCACGGAAATCGAGACTTCCAGCGAACCATCGACGTTTCCACTCGAATCGGGTGTTTTTAACAGTCCGAGGGCTTTCGCCGTCGTGCCGCCGTCAACCTCGGCCACGGTGATCGATCCCTTACCGGCGATATTCTGGATGAATATGCCATCCCCGGTATCGTTAATTCGCGCGCTCACCGCGAGACCGCGGGTGTTGATTTCACGAATTACGTCTCCGATCGTGTCGTCGGTGTCTTGGGTTAGATCGATGACGGAGGTCTTGCCGTTGCCGTCGGTAATCTGAATCTTTCCCTTCGGCACGCCGGTGGCGGAGCCGTACGAGGAAAGCTGCGTGTTCTCGTTGATGTACTGCGCGTTGAGGTCGCCGCTGTTAATCGAAACGTTGTTGCCAGACTTCGTCCCGTTGACCTTGAGGAAGCTTCCGAGGTTCCCTGAAGTATCTGAGACGGTGAGCGATCCGACATTCTGCGCGGCAATCGAAATGCCGTTCCCCGCCTTGTTCACGGACGCGCTGACGCCGGTGATGCCCGCGCCGTTAATTCCATCGATCACGTCTTGAAGAGTCGTCGCATTCGAAAGATCGATATTCGTTCCATTGATCGTCAATGTGCCTGGAGTAGGCGATGCGGTGGCCGAGCCTCCATTCAAAGTGGAAAGAAGAACGGTATTCAGCGAGCCCAGAATATCGTTTCCGGTGAGAACGCCGGCTCCGCCGCTTCCATTGGTAAGGCCTAGGTCGCTGGCCGCTTTGCTTCCGCCAATCGCCGAGACCGAGATCGCGTCGGTTCCCTGTGAATCGGTAAGGACGAGGCGATCACCCGAGAGCGAAGCGACGATCTTGCCGCCCGTGTTAGACGAATTGTTATTGATGAGGTCGAGGACATCCCCTACCGTCTTTGCACTTGAAATGTCGACATTGAAGGAGACGGAACCGGCGGAAACGGAGAAGTCGTTGCCCACGGTATCTCTGATGCCGTTCCCATCCCGAAGCGTCGAAAGGGCGAGACTGTTTCCAAGATTAAAGACGTCTTGTCCGGAATAGGTGCTTCCGTTTCGCGTCAGTGACTTCAGCCCTAAATCGGCGGCCGCTTGCCCCCCCGCAACGTCTTGTACCTGAAGCGTTCCCGCTCCCCCCGAATTATCGAGCAATTGGAGCTGATCACCCTTCACCGAGGCGGTAACATTCGCGCCCGCAGAGCCGTTGATGGCGTCAACGATATCTTGAATCGATGTTGACCCGGTGAGATCGACATTCGATGTTCCCCCTGAGCCATCGACAATCTTAATCGTGCCGGTCCTGACCCCTTGTCCGCCATTCAACGAGCTGAGGTTCGTACTCTTATTGACGAAGCCTCCCTGAGAGATTTTGAAGGTTGTCGCCGTTGAAGTAACCGAGTCGGTATTTGACGCGTATCCGGTCGAAAGAACCTGGCTCGTGCTGACAAGTCGTCTGGGGGTGAACTGAAACGATCCTACCGTGGCTCCCCGAGCGGCGGTAGCGGTGACTGCCGTGCTCGATGAGGTCGCGTTCCGAAAGGTGAGAGCTCCACCCTTTCCGAGTTGGCCCGCGTTCAGATTTGCCGAGACGATTTGAAGACTGAGGTTGTTGAGTGTGTTCTGAAGTTCTGTGTTCTTGTCGATCTTCGCCTGGTTTTGCGAAATGATCATGCTGTCGAGAGCTGTCAGTTTCGTCACGATGTCCTGAATGTTCAGGCCGCTGATCAGGCCCGTTCCGGAAGAGACGGAACCGAAACTCGTGAGATTGAGTCCGTTCGTTTTGGAGCCACTGCTCGTGGAATTCGAGGAACTGGTTGACGAACTCGAAGAACTGGAGGTCGTCGAATTGGTCGAGGTGGTGGACGAACCAACTCCAGAAGAGATCGTGCTCACTGGCTGATCCTTGGCATCTCGAACCGTACTTGGCGGGGCGGTCAAAGAGGAGAGAAGCGGAGCGGGAGAAGCGGAAGGGACAGTGTGTATCCCTTCCGCTTTTGCGTGTCTCTTTTACCAGACCCTCCCAAGTCTACCCCGTAATTCGATTCACGAAGTGACGGGGTGGACGATTGGAGGAAATCCGGCAGTCGACTCGGCGTTATTATCCGAGCAACTTGAGGACCGACTGAGGCCGAGAATTCGCGACCGACAGAGCGCTGGTGCCTGCCTGAACGAGAATCTGGAGTCGTGTCAAGTTGGCGGTTTCCTTGGCGAAGTCGGTATCCACAATATCGCTTCGTGCAGAGGAGAGGTTCTCCTGGCTGACCTGAAGCGCCTTGAGATTCGACTCGATGGTGTTCGACTGAAGTGCACCGATTCGGGCACGAGCGCTCGACACCTGACCGATCGCCGCGTTCACGATCTGTGCAGCCTTTTGTCCGCGATCCGTGGCCGCCGTAAGGGCGTTTTGACCGCCGGTCTTCAAGCTGGCGAGCGTGTTGTCCTGGACATCACCGTTCGAATCGACGATGACTCGGCCAAGGCTCGACGACGCGAACGATCCGATACCCAGATTGATCTGGTTCGAGGTGTTCAGGTTGATGCCGAGCTGGAACTTGGCTCCACCACGATCAACCGTGAAGCTGGTCGAGGTTCCATCGGTGAGGCTGTCACCGAAGGTGAGCGAGAGATCGAGGTTGCTTCCCTTGAGGGTCGCGTTCAATCCCTTGCCCGAGAAGGCCTGGCCGTTGATCGTACCGGTGACGTCAGAACCCGTTGCGGAGCTGGTCAAGCCGCTGACCAAGTTGCCGGCGACGTTGTTCACGGTAACGAACGAATCCTTACCGTAGTTGAGGCTGTTGAGGTAGATCGTGCTGCTGCCGGTTGCGATGATGCCGGTGATGTCGCTCACACCGTTGATCGCGTCCTTAGCTGCCTGGCCGCTACCGATCTTGACGGTGGTAGCGCCTGCACTGCCGATGATTTCGAGAGTCGAATCCACCGTGGCCGTGGCCGCGGAAAGAGCGACGCTTGCCTGCTTGGCGGCGGTCGTCAGGCTGACATCGACGGTAATGGCATCGCCGTTGGCATTGAAGTTCGCCAGGTTGACCTGCACGTTGGTGAAGGTCGCATTGGCAACATCCGTACGACCAACGCCCGACAACTGAAAGCCGAGCGAGCCATCGATGAGCTTCTTCCCAGCGAACTGAGAGGAGCTAGCGATGCGATCGACCGACGAGATCGCCGAGTCGATGGAGGCCTGATTCGCATCGATTTCATCCTGTGACAACGCGCCCTTGTTGGCGGAGGTCGTCAAGATACCGCGGATGTTATCGAGCAAATCGTTGATTTGTCCGAGAGAGGAATCAGCGGTCGAAAGCACGGCATTGGCACGGTTATTGTTACCGATGGCCGAGCTGATCGAGTTGATTTCCGACTTGAGCAGGTTACCAGAGATGAGGCCTGCCGGATCATCCTTACCGCTGTTGACGCGGGTACCGGTCGACAGACGGCTCAGGGTGGTCCCCAACTGCGAGTTGGTGTTGGTAAGACTATTGAGAGCGACGAGTGAATCGACGTTCGTGTTGATTCTTGACATTACCCATTCTCCAAGGTTCAAGTTGCCAAAACACTGAGCTGGTCAATCTCCCGGACCAACTCCGTCCAAATTCCCCACGGGGAGGCACAACGAACAGAGGGACTTTTCTGGCCGACGTTACCTCCGATGTGAGGCGCTGACGGTGGCGCAGTCCTGGCATCAAGCCCCCTCTGGGCTCTGCAAAATGCCAATCGAAATCTGTGTCAGCAAATTAAGGCTGTCAAATAGGACATGGCGGAAATCTTTTACCAAATCACTTTGCTTCGCTATCCCGAAGAGTGGATCGATACCCACTAACCGTCACGATCGGCGCGATCGGAACATCTCATCGAATGGGGTCATCGAATCCGCAAATCTGAAATCATTTCGAATCGGCAAAATCGTCATCACTCGGTCGATTCGCTCGAAGGGATCTGCGACGCCCTGTTTGAACCACTTGAAGGAATAGTCACTCAAGAGCCTTGCGGATGCATGCCGATTCTTCCCACGCCGAGCCAAGTCAGTGTCAGAGCACGCCGAGACCCACGACGTTGGAGGAATTCATTTCTCATGGTGCGACTCACCTCGTTTGAGGATCTCGAAGGGTTCGTGCGAGAGGTCCTCTGCCTGCGAGCGGACTTGGATTTGGCGTCTCCTCTCTTCCGAAACGTTCTCAAACGGAAGGGGCGTCCTTGCGGCGTGGAGTTTACTCTCGTCGCGCCCCGTTCGGTTCGTCTGAGCGCGATTTGGGAATCATTCTCCAGCCGTGTGCTCTTCTACGATCAAAATCTCGACCGCTTTCAAGTCACGCAAGTCGCCGGAATATCGATTGAGCATCTTCCTGGTGACGAGGAGCAAATCGCGGTCAAGTCGATGTGGAAAGGGCGCTAGTCCCCCTTTGCCTCTTGTCAGTTTGATGTGACGTCCATTCCCGAATATGCAAATGATGTCTGGATGAGCGTTACTCATTCGAAATGAGACGATCGAATCCTTGAGGAGGGAGCGGTCGGCGAAGGAACACTCGATTGCTCGTTCAAAGTTTTACCAAGCCTCCACGTGTCCAGATCTAATCCGTCCAGCCAAATCGGTGTTTCGAATTCTTCTTTCACACCGCTGAACATCTTTCGCGTTGGTGAAGTCGTTGAAGCCAATGGCAAAGGCCAAGTCCGCAAATGGTTAGACGATCTTGCATCAAATGAAGGGTTCGATTAGTGTTCGTGGTTGGCCTGACGTGATGGCCAACAGTGATCCAGGGTGTTCTTTGCAAAGTTCTTACCTCAGCTTTCGCTCAGCGGTGATCACGTACCGCACAGGGTGTCACAGACTCGCCAACGGGTGACACCGATAATTGGTTCAACGAAGGGGACACGCATGCGCGTGACGGGAATCGAGGGTCGAGTGGTCGGTCATTCAAACGATGCCAGGGACTTGAACGTCTGGTGGAGGATACGCACATGGAGGAAGCTCGTCAGCTGATCGAGTTAGCTCGACAGCAACTCAAGATCGAAAACTTTCAGAAAGAGAACTGGGAAGGGACGTTCGAGGACTATCTCGACGTCGTCCAGAAGAATCCAAAAGTCACACGCAATGCCTTTCAACGGCTCTACGACATGATCATGTCGTACGGCTCCTATCAATACACTCAGTATCGCGACAAGATCACCCACTACACCTTCTTCGACGATCCCGATAACGACGGCTACGACGCGGTATTTGGCCTCGACCGCCAGATCATGGATCTGGTCAATTCCTTCAAAAGCGCCGCGATGGGATACGGCATCGAGAAACGTGTCCTTCTCCTCCACGGACCTGTCGGTAGCTCGAAGAGCACCATCTGCCGAGTTCTCAAACGTGGTTTAGAGCGTTATTCCCGGACGGATGACGGCGCGCTTTACAGCTTTGGCTGGATTGAGAACGGAGATTCCGCGACCTATATCGCTGACCCGATGCACGAGGAACCGCTCAAGCTGATCCCTCGAGAACTCCGCGCGAATTTTGAAAATGCCCTTTCATCTTCCGATCACCACGTGGTGATTTCGGGTGATCTGAATCCTTACAGTCGCAAGATGTTCGCGGACAAGATGCGGCAGTACGACGGTGACTGGACCCGTGTGCTTCAAGACGTTCGTGTGCGGCGCCTCATTCTTTCAGAGCAGGATCGCATTGGAATTGGCACATTCCAGCCGAAGGATGAGAAGAACCAAGATTCGACGGAGCTGACCGGCGACATCAATTATCGAAAGATCGCGGAGTACGGCTCAGACAGCGATCCACGAGCCTTCAACTTTGACGGCGAGTTCAACATCGCGAATCGCGGCGTCGTCGAATTCATCGAAGTCTTGAAGCTTGACGTTGCATTCCTCTACGATCTGCTTGGCGCGAGCCAGGAGCACAAGATCAAGCCAAAGAAGTTCGCGCAAACGGACATCGACGAAGTCATCATCGGTCACACCAACGAGCCGGAATACAAAAAGCTTCAGTCGAACGAGTTTATGGAAGCGCTTCGGGACCGCACGGTCAAGATCGATGTTCCGTATGTCACCAAGCTCGCTGATGAAGTGAAGATCTATGAGAAGGACTTCAACGAGCATCGTGTGAAGGGGAAACATATCGCGCCGCACACCTTGCGCATGGCGGCGATGTGGGCCATTCTGACACGGCTCGAAGAGCCGAAAAACGCCAGCCTCAGCTTGCTTCAAAAGCTCAAGCTTTACGATGGAAAATCGCTGGCGGGATTCACCGAGGACAACATCAAAGAACTCCGGGGAGAGGCCGCCCGTGAAGGAATGCACGGTATTTCGCCCCGCTATGTGCAGGATAAAATCTCAAATGCGTTAGTGACTCATCCCGAGGCGACGAGCGTCAATCCGTTCATGGTCTTGAATGAGCTCGAGGCGGGCCTCAAGCATCATTCCTTGATCAATCATGAGGAACAGCGGAACCATTACCGGAACCTGCTGACGATCGTGAAGGAGGAGTACGACGACGTGGTGAAGAACGAAGTACAACGGGCAATCGCCGCTGATGCGGCCGCGCTCACCCGGCTTTGCTCGAACTACATCGACAATGTGAAGGCATACACGCAGCGGGAAAAGGTCGTGAACAAGTTCACCGGTCAACCGGAAGAGCCGGACGAACGGCTGATGCGATCCATTGAGGAGAAGATCAACATCAGCGATTCGCGCAAAGATGATTTCCGCCGGGAAATCATGAATTACATCGGTGCATTGGCAATCGAGGGAAAGACATTCGATTACAAGACCAACGAACGACTGCACAAGGCGCTGGAGCTGAAGCTATTTGAGGATCAAAAAGACTCCATCAAGCTGACGAGTTTGGTGTCGAAGGTGATTGACCGGGAGACGCAGGAAAAGATCGACGTGGTGAAGAGCCGGCTCATCCGTGACTTCGGTTATAACGACGAGTCAGCGACTGATGTTCTTCACTATGTCGCCAGCATCTTTGCTCGCGGAACGACCAAGAAGCCTGACTAGGAACCAGGAATACGAGGTGTGAAGATCGTCAGATCGATTTCTTCGCTCACGAGCGGCCGCGAAAGGAGTAAATCGATCGTACGAACGTTCGTGAGCATCTGATGGACGAAAGAATGACGTTATCACGACTTGGAAGCGCATGACGCGAGAGTGACAGGGAACATGGTTCAAAAGATCGAACGAGATGTGAATCGATTTCGGCAGATCGTCCGCGGACGAATCAAGCAGGATTTGCGCAAGTATCTGTCCCACGGCGAAATGATCGGCAAGCAAGGTCGCGATCTCGTCAGCATTCCTTTGCCGCAACTCGACATTCCTCATTTCCGGTACGGAGACAAAGGGAATGGAGGCGTTTCCAGCGGTGAGGGAGAGGATGGACAGCCCGTTGGCCCAGGGCAACAAGGTGATGGTAACGGACAGGCCGGCAACTCTCCGGGAGGACATATCCTCGAGGTTGACGTTCCGTTGGCAGAGCTTGCGGAGATTTTGGGAGAGGAATTGGAACTCCCACGTATTCAGCCCAAGTCGGCCGAGAACATCATCGTCACCAAGGATAAGTACACCGGCGTCAGTCGAACCGGTCCTGACTCGCTTCGGCACTTCAAAAGGACGTATAAGCGTGCCTTGCGGCGGCAGATTACTTCGGGCTCGTACTCCGCGGATAATCCGATCATCGTTCCCATTAAGGAAGATCAACGATATCGAAGCTCAAAGACGTCAGAACATCCCGACGCGCGAGCGGTCGTCATCTACATGATGGACGTGTCCGGCTCGATGGGAGATGAGCAGAAGGAGATCGTCCGAATCGAGTCATTCTGGATCGATACTTGGCTCCGTTCCCAATACGAGGGAATAGAGACTCGTTACATCGTGCACGACGCCGACGCGCATGAAGTTGACGAGCACACGTTTTTTAGGACGCGCGAAAGTGGCGGCACGATGATCTCGTCGGCATACAAGTTATGCCAGCAAATGATCGCGGCCGACTATCCGACTGCGGAATGGAACATCTACGCACTCCACTTTTCCGATGGTGACAACTGGGCCGACGACGATGCCGTCTGTTTGCAGATCTTGCGTGAGGGTCTGTTGCCGAACTTGAACCTTTTTGGTTACGCTCAGGTGAACAGTCCTTACGGTAGTGGACGCTTCCTCGACGCGCTCAGGTCGCGATTGTCGTTGGTGGAGAATGTCGCGCTCTCAGAGATTCCCGATCGCGATGCCATCCTTGAGTCGATCAAGGCGCTCTTGGGAAAGGGTCGGTAACGCATCGCGGAATTGCGTGTGAGTCATCCGGAAATGATGGGTGGCGATGATCGTTCAAAACGTAACGATCTTCGGAACACGCGATAATTGTGGCGAGCACGAGAACTATGGTGCGAATGGGAACGTCATAAAAGTGGAGGCTCATCGCCAGTTACCACACAGGTCTCCCCTGGAAAGGATCAAAAGTTCGCGTGCGTTCTGAATGCGGTTACGGATATAAGGCATCAGCGGTGTTCGCGAACCTTGGAAAAGTGGAATCAATCATTGTTTGATGCGGGTATGAATGCCCGATGAGAATTAGTGGGGAATGTCGATCGTAAAGGCTCGGCATTTGCTCATGCAAGGAGACGAATAGGAGATTCGTTCCTCAAACGGGGTCAGGGAAGTCCCCACGGAGTCGAGCTTCAACCCTAAACTTCTTTCAAACAAAGACTTAATCAGTTGATTTTGCGCGGTGATCCCACGGGTTCGCGCGCCGTGTTATGAGAAGGAAACGATGGAAGTTTGCTGTACCGACGGGCGACATTCGCCCACCCTTTGGCATCGACGAGGTATCAATCGATGGCTCTTGCGCTTTCACGATCGCTGCCTGCCGAACTTCGGCGGTTGCAGCTTGAGATCGAAGGCCATGCCCTTTCGTATGGGCTGGACTGCTTTGATGTGATCTTTGAACTCGTCACCACGGACGAACTCAACGAGATTGCCGCGCTGGGTGGATTTCCCACACGCTACCCGCATTGGCGATTTGGAATGGAATATGAACACCTCTCGAAGAGCTATACCTACGGCCTCTCCAAGATCTATGAATTGGTAATCAACAACGATCCTTGTTACGCCTATCTCCTTGAAAACAATCCGCTTGTCGATCAGAAACTCGTGATGGCCCATGTGTACGGGCACTGCGACTTCTTCAAAAACAATCATTGGTTCTCGAAAACCAATCGCAAGATGATGGATGAGATGGCCAATCACGGCAATCGCATCCGCGCCTACATGGAAGTTCACGGAGAAAGTACCGTCGAAGATTTCATCGACGTCTGTCTTTCGATCGAGGACTTGATCGATCCGCACCGTCCGTTCATCAAGCGTCTCAATGATGATGTTCATGCCACTGAACACACCCAATCACGCCCAAAATCAGTGACCCGGTTCGATGCGAAGGACTACATGGATGAATTCGTCAACCCGCGCCAGGCGATGATTCGAGAGGCCGAGAGACTCAATGAAGAGGATCGGATCAAACATTCTCATTTCCCGGCTGAACCTGAGCGAGATGTGCTCCTCTTTCTTAGAGATCACGGTCGGCTCGAGCCTTGGCAGCGCGATGTCCTCTCAATGATCCGCGAGGAAGCCTATTACTTCGCTCCTCAGGGTCAGACCAAGATCATGAACGAAGGGTGGGCCTCCTATTGGCATAGCACCATCATGTGCGAACGAACTCTCACCGATGCGGAGATCGTCGATTTCGCGGATCACCATTCGGGAACGACCGCCATGCCTCCGGGTTCGTTCAATCCGTACAAGGTCGGTCTCGAACTGTTCCGCGATATTGAGGATCGCTGGAATAAGGGACGCTTCGGAAAAGAATATGAAGAGTGTGAGGATTACCAGCAGAAGCAGAATTGGGATCTCAAGCTGGGGCTGGGTCGTGAAAAGATCTTCGAAGTACGGCGCGTGCATAACGACGTGACGTTCATCGATACGTTTCTGACGGAGGAGTTCTGCCGCCAGCATCGTCTCTTTTCGTTCGCTTACAACTCCGGCTCGCGGAACTATGAAATCGAAACGCGTCAGTTCCAGATGATCAAAGATCGTCTCTTGTTTCAACTGACGAATCACGGGCGACCATTCATTTATGTAGTCGACAGCAACTTCCGGAATCGGCACGAGCTGTACTTGCTGCACAAGCACTTTGGGGTCGATCTACGCATCGACTACGCCAAGGATGTGATGGAGAACATTTTCAAATTGTGGGGAAGACCGGTGCACGTCGAGACGATGTGCGACGAGCAACCGACCTTACTAAGCTACGACGGACGCGACCATTCGATGGAGCGGATCAAAGATTCAACAAAGGAGAATCAAACGTGAGCCTGACTGAAACGGTACACCGACTTGTCGTGGAGCGAACGCCGTTCCACGACCAACTGCAGCCGATTGTGGCACGCGATGAGGGGATCACTCTTCGCTGCGATCTAAACAGCGCGGAATCGGTGGGATGCACGCTGTCGCAGATCGACCTCGTGGATGCGAGCAAATCATCCCTCTCGATGGATGAACTCGTTCATTGGGCGGAGTTCATCTGCGGGCGTGTAACCTATCTACTCGAACCCCTCCAACTGATCGAACTTGATGGAAGGCATGGCATCGCGCTGGTTCGAAGCCGTCGTCCGCAGCGCAAGAAGGACCAGATCGCGTACTACGAGCTCATTGCCGATAAGAATCACCATGCATCGCTTCGACGTTACCGCTATGACATGACGAATCGTGATCGTGGATCTGTTCCGTTTCCGTTAACTCACGAGCAGTTAGAAGTCCTTGTTGATGATTTGGTTGAAAGCGCAAAATCGATTCATGGCTCACACGCTTGACCGGCGAGAGATCTAACTCTTCCCAGAATGGGTCTCTGGGCGGCTTGGGAATCTGATCGTCTGAGCGTGTGCCGTGTGTCCTCCTTTTTATCGATCTCATCTCTAAATCGATTCTCCCAACATGGGAAAATGTCTCCGTTTGAGCGTGTTGATTCGCACTTCATTTTGTTCCCGTCGCTTTTGCCATTTATTTTTCGATCTCCATTTCAATTCGCCAAACACCTTTGTTCGGTAGTGCTACCTATTGGGATAATCGCCATGTTGCCGGTAAGATAGCGTTCTGAATTAGAAGTCGCATCGCACTCGATTTTCGCTGGCCCAAGAGATGATTTCTGCGGGGTACGAGTAATGTTGCACGGGAAGAAGGTGGTGGTCGTATTTCCTGCGTATCGCGCCGAAAAGACCCTTAAAAAGACCTTCGACGAAATCCCGCGTGAGATCGTTGACCAATGCATTTTGGTGGATGATGCAAGCGACGATCAGACCGTCAAGCTCGCGAATCAGCTTGGGATTTTGACATTCGTCCATAAGCAGAATCTCGGTTACGGAGCCAATCAGAAGACCTGTTATGCCGAGGCATTGAAGCTGGGGGCCGACATCGTCGTGATGGTCCATCCCGACTATCAGTACGATCCTCGTTTGATCACGGCGATGGCGGCGATGCTCGCCTCCGGGATTTATGACGTCGTGTTAGGCTCGCGTATCCTCGGGAACACGGCCCTGCGCGGCGGGATGCCGATGTACAAGTACTTCTTTAACCGGTGCTTGACGGCGTTTCAAAACCTCTTGTTGGGGGCGAAGCTTTCGGAATACCACACCGGCTATCGAGCATTCACGCGACAGGTGCTCGAAACGCTTCCACTCCTAGCATGCTCAGACGACTTCGTCTTCGACAATCAAATGCTCACGCAATGCGTTGCTTTAAACTTTGCCATCGGCGAGATCTCTTGCCCGACGAAGTATTTCGAGGAGGCTAGCTCCATCAATTTTCGTCGGAGTGTGATTTACGGAATGGGCGTTCTGTTCACGAGCGTCAAGTACCGGCTTTGGAAATGGGGGATCATCAAGACGAAATTGTTCAATCCGGGGAGGACGACGCTGAAACTTCATTCAGGGTACTACTACGCGGCGAGCGATCCTGCTGCTCAAAACGGTTCTGCTGATACGCGCGAGACGCGTGCCGCCGATCCGAATCCATGAAGTCGTCAAAGTCGCTAGTTCTCGGACTTCTCGGTGGTCGAGTCTTCGGTCGGCTTTGATTCTTCAGCCTTCGATTCGCTACGTCCGGTGGAACCCTTCTTGTCGTCGGGGTTCTCTCCCTTCGCTTCACGCTCACGGCGTTCGGCACGCAGCTGACGCATGCGGTTTCGCGGGCTGTTCGGGTCCTTTCGGTCGTTTTCGCTGACTTGTTCGATCAAACTCTTGGGAGCCGTCAGGTCAAAGTGAAGGTCCTTTTTCTCCGCTTTGATCTCAAGCGAGCCGAACAATTCGAGCATGTCGTTCCGGTTGCCACGATTCTTGATCGACGTCTGTATGAGACTGGTGAAGAGATTGAACATCTTCTCCGCCCGCTTGGTCGCTCCCTCATCGTCAAGTTCCAGACGCCCGCGGAAGTAGACTTTATCTCCCAGGTGAATGGTCAGGTTGTAACCGATCACGTTCTTTGCGATCTCACGAAGGGGGCTGTCTTCCAGTTGCTTGCGAGCCTCTTCGGGAAAGACGCCGGCAAGATACACCGAAGGCTTGATTTCGACATCCTTGGTATCCTCCGCCGACCATTCGAGCCGCTTCATCAATGTCTCGTCCGGCTTACGGAGTTCCGTGAGACCCTTGATCGCGTCCTCGATCGTTGTTTTCTTTGAGCTGGCGATCATCACGCCGTCATCGACGATGCCGAAGTAGATCGCCTCTCGACTTCGATGATTGAAATAGATGGGTAAGTCGTCGATCTTGAAGACGGAGAGTTCACCTCGCTCGGCCATCTCTTCAAGAACTTTCGAAATCTTCTCGTACGAAAAACTGCCGTTGCTGATGGAGAGAAAATCTCCTCCTCGCCCATCGGGACTCGGAGGTCCCATCTGGCCAGAACTGCAAATCGTGATGCTGGTCGTCTGATCGGAAAGATTGACACCGAGCATTTCGTTCAGCTTGCGGAAATGTTCATTGTCTTGGAGGAAGCTTTCGAAGTCCTCGGCCATTTGCTGGGCGAATAAGCCGGAGGCGCGAATGGCTTCAAAATCGATGACCACGATCGACGCCGTCTTGGCCGGGTAAAGGTGGGGGTTGATCTCATTTCCCGAAACGAGGGCCAAAGTTACCCAAAGGGTTCCCAGCGTCGCGATCATGTCAAAATCTCCCTGATGTGGGGGGCTCGGGGATTTACGAAAATGTACCGGCCCACGTCAGATTCTCATTCTGGATCACGTAACACGAGTTGCCGTCGTTGATTCGGGCGTCGCAGCACCAGAATTGCCGTAGCTTCCCCTTAAGGATACTCAAATCACCTCGGAAGTGATTCAGGCATTGACAAGAAATCCCTTACCTGCGCATGGGATTTTACTCCCAGAGTGACCACTTTGCACGCCGCGAATCATCCGCTTGGGTGCGATTCGCGCGAGAGTCACGAGGCCGTGAAGAGGCATCGTCGGATGCGGATTTTCCTCTGTCTGATGGTTGGAATCGCGGCCGTGGGCTGCCGGACGATGCCGGACACCACCTGGGTCGAACATGCGCTTGCCCAACAAGAGTTAGCCCAGGGGCAGGCGGACAATGCGATCATCATTCTTGAGGACTGCAAGAAAAGAAATCCAGATTATGCCATGACTTATCTAACCCTCGCTGCCGCTTGGGCTCGTCAGGGGAATACCGACAAGTTTCGCGAGAACATCGAGGCCTATCTCGCTCTGAATCCATCACACCACGTGGCCGGACTTTACTTGGCAGAAGCACAGTTCAAGCAGCAGCGGTTTGAGGATGCGAAGAAGTCATTTCAGGCGTATCTGACGGCAGAAAAGGGTAGCGACAGTAAGTCTCTTGAACATCGCTACCACGCGCTCGCCCGCTTAGCCGAGATTGCGGAGAGAGATGGGAACCAGCTGGATCGTCATTTGTACCTGGGACGTGCACTTCATCAGCAAGCGTTGTCCGAGCTAGCGGCTTCGAGTGATTCGGGTGTCTCTGAGGAGTCTCGTGACTCGATTACCGAAGTCCTCACATTTGCGCTCGACGAATTGATCGAAGCACGCGAATTATCGAAGGATACTGGAATGGTCGATCGAGAGATCGCGGCGGTGACAAGCCTTCGCGAGGATGTCGAAGAGGGCCGAGCCGATAAAATTGCCCTTCTTCTTTCGTCCACGACGTCGGTCGCCGCTTCTGGAGAGCCGTCCAAAGATCGTTATCGATCATTGTTGTCGATGTCGCCGCTCTCTGGACTCAATCTGCCGACTCCGTCTCTCGCGAGCAAGTTGACGAAAAAAGAGTCGAAAGCTGATGCCGATGTGAAGCAAGCCCACGCGACATCTGAAAAGGTGGCCGTTCCGACTGCTCCAGAGATTTCCAATAAGCCCGGCGAACTTCCCGCCGTGGAAGACACTACTCCCGAAGTGGAACCATCTCCAGCGATGCCGGGGTGGAAATCACCGTCTCGCAAGGAGTGGTCTTCGCAGACAGCGAACTAGGCCGCCGCACATTGAGGGTGACTTAATTCGCCATGCGTCGACTCTTCTTCACTCCTAACGAATAGCAATACGGCACGCTCTCGCTTCCCGATATACTGCTTCTTGAATCGAACGATTTCTTCGATCCCTGTAAGAATGGGTGAGGAGTTAAGTCGTGCTGACATCGGTTCAGGGAGTCGATCTCGTGGAAATTGTGGGGACGGAGACGATCTACCAGAGTGCTAAGTTTGATTTTGCTCTGAACAAGATTCAGACGAAAGAGGCCGGAACGATCGAACGCCCCTTTGTCGAGCATCCCGGCTCGGTGTTGATGATTCCCATATTGCCAGATGGCCGGCTCGTCATGGTTCGTCAGTTTCGGCATCCTTGTCGCCGAAAGTTTCTCGAGCTACCCGCCGGAACCGCGCATCGGGGAGAGCCTCACGAGCAGACCGCGGTTAGGGAATTAGCTGAGGAAACTGGTTATCGCACGGCCCGGCTGGAACGAATCTTCGCGATTTATCCTCTTCCCGGTCTAACCAACGAGCTGATGGTTTACTTCCGCTGCTCCGAGCTATTAGAGGGAAGCACCGCACGCGAGATCGACGAGGAAATGGAAGTCGAAATCGTGTCACTCGAAGATGCTCTTGCGCTGATTGCGTCGGGGGGAATCTCGGACGGAAAGTCGATCATCGGGATTTGGTGGGAAGCCGCGCATCGAAAAGGGGAGGAGAGCTTCATCCCCCCCATTCACTCGTGAGTCATTCATGAAACCATCCGGTTCCGAAGATTCGAGAACAAGCACCGTCATCCGCGGCATCGCCGTCAGCCCTGGTGTCACGGTTGCCACGGTGTACCGTCTCGAAACCGCTTCTCCATCCGATTTGTCCACGGAAGCGCCGATCGATGTTCCCCGAGAGCTTAAGCGATTCAGCGATGCGTGTGAGGCCGCGGCGCAGGAGCTTACCGATCTTATCGAGCGTGTATCGACGGAGATCGGCGCGGAAGAGTCCCGCATATTCCAATCGCATCTGTTCATGCTTCGGGATCGGGCCTTCGTCGGAAAAGTGAACTCCGCGATTACGGAACGACTGCATCGTGCCGAACAGTCGCTGGCGGAAGCGACGGCGGAGTATGAAAAGATCTTCGGCTCCATCACGGATGAATACCTTCGTGAGCGGATTGTCGATCTCCGCGACGTGGCGGCGCGAATCTCGAATCATCTCACGGAAGAAGCGATTCTCGATGATATTCATCCGGACAAGCCCGTTGTCATCGTCGCTCGCGATATTCTTCCTTCGCAAACGCTTCACTTTGGACAATTGCAAATCGCGGCACTCGTCACGGAGCAAGGAAGCCGCACCGGCCACGCCGCCATCATCGCTCGATCACTTGGAATGCCCGCCGTCAGCGGACTGGTGAGCATCATGGAGCATGTCCGAAACGGCGACACGATTGTCGTGGACGGGCGGGAAGGCCTGGTCATCATCAATCCCGAACCGGAAGCCAAGGCCGCTTATCACAAGATCGAGCGGGAGTTTTACGACCTCAAGGATAAGCTTGTTGAGAATCGGGATCTGGAAGCCGTCTCGAAAGATGGTGTCTCGATTGAATTACTCGCGAATGTAAACAATGAATCGGATGCCAAAGCGGCGGCTGAAGTCGGTGCCGTCGGCATCGGCCTCTTTCGCACCGAATACGTCTTCATGACGCATCCCTCAATTCCAAGTGAAGAGGATCAGTACCAAAGTTATTCAAGGATACTGAGTGCGAGCCCTAACCAACGGCTGACGATCCGGACGCTCGATATCGGCGGCGACAAGACGGTCCCCTATTTCACCGCCGGACGTGAGCCGAACCCATTCATGGGCTGGCGTTCGATCCGAGTCAGTTTCTCGCATCCCGACTTCTTTCAGAACCAACTTCGCGCGATCCTGCGCATGAATCCCGGCAATGAAATGAAAATCCTGTTGCCGATGGTCACGACAGTGGATGAAGTGATCATGGCCCACCAATTGATAGATGAATCCATCGACCAATTGAAGCAAAAGGGAGTCGCCGTCGAAGGGAATTGGAAGCGAGGTGTGATGATCGAAGTGCCCGCGGCGGCGATCTGTATCGATCAGATCATTAAGCACGTCGACTTCGTGAGCATCGGATCGAACGACCTCGTGCAATACCTGATGGCGGCTGATCGCGACAATCCGCGCGTCGCTTCCCTTTGTGATCCTCTCAGCCCGGCGGCCCTCCGCTTGACGCGGCATGTGATCGAAACGTGCAATCGCGCTAATATTCCCGTGACACTTTGTGGTGAAATGGCGGGGCGCCCCAGCTCTGTCGTGGCTCTTCTTTCCTTCGGGCTTCGTAGCTTCAGCATGAGCCCCGCGTTCGTGCCGTTGATCAAGGATCTTGTGAGGGCGGTATCGCTCGATCAACTGACAGATTTGGCCGATGAGTTAGTCGCTCAAACATCTACACCGCAAGTCTACAAGATCCTGTGCAGCCATCTGACACGGATCGCTCCTCATCTTGCGCGGCTCGACGTGAATCGATGAGTTTGCTGCTATCTGTGTCATTTCGAAAAGTCATTCTGATTCGAGTGCGGGTTTGACACCTCTAAATCATGGTAATTTCAGTTCTGATCGTTCCCTGCAACATTCCACTTCGATCACGAACTATGATGTGATGGATGCCGCGATTTGCGGGATGGTATTTGCTTCCGACAGCGGAGAGAAATGATGAACGCACGGCTTGGTGTGTTGGTATTGGTCATCGTCCTTGCGGCAGCGGGAACGACACAGGCGGGTGGCCGCTTCTATAGTGGCGGACATCCCTACCACAACGGTTACCTCTTCATGCCGCCGTCATCGGCATATGAGGCGGTTCGCGTTCGTCCTCCCTTCTTCTACGGTGTGCCGGCTTATTACTATCCCGCGTCCTATTTGGGTGGTGGTGTTCAAGGGAACTATCCTGGCTACTATCCCCCTCCGACTTATCCGCAGTACTTTCCGACTTGGCGTGCAGGAGCGTTCTATATGTCTTCGTACGGCGCGGCCTACGCAAGCCCTTGGTAGCCTGACGGTCGCTCGACAACGATCAAAAGAGAAACCCCTCGAGGCTTGAAACAGTCACGAGGGGTTGTGCATTTCTTGCGGTATGCGATCGAAGGTTACTTCGCCATTGAGATCTGCGCGTTCGCGGCCTCGGTTGTCACACCTTTCGAAGGTCCGGCCTCGCGAAGTTTCTTTTCGACCTTCGCTTCGGTGAGTGATCCGGCGAACACGATCGGCCTACTGGCATCGCGAGCGGGAATGATCACGTAGTGCGGAAGACTTGCACCGTCAAATTTGTCGAGCCATTCCTTGATCTCGAGCGATCGTTCCGTCCAATCCGCCTTCAACGGGACGATGCCATATTCTTTGATGATCGAGCGGATCTTATTTGTTTCAATCGCGCGAGCTTCGTTGTTCTTACAGACGAGGCACCAATCGGCGGTGAAATCGATGAAGACCGTCTTTTTCTCGTCAACGTATTTGCGAAGGTTCGTCTCGGTGAATGGAATCCACGCGATTTCCGAATCAGAGTGTTTCACGGGGGCGAGACGTTCCGCATCGAGGGCGGCAAGTCGCTTTTGAAATTCCG
This sequence comes from bacterium, assembly GCA_019748235.1. Lineage (GTDB taxonomy): Bacteria > Planctomycetota > Planctomycetia > Kolteriales > Kolteriaceae > JAIEPU01. The sequence continues at coordinate 1,041 of JAIEPU010000196.1, read as the reverse complement.
CATCAGACCGGAATGCTTCCCGCTTCTCCGCGAGTGGCTTCACGAAAAAGATCGAGAATACAACGCTGAGAGCGAGTATCCCCGCAGATGCTGCTCTCACGCGTAACTTCTGAGAGACAGGGGAACTGATCTCATACAGGTTATCAATCATCCACGTCGCCACCGCGACGCCGAGAAGAATCACGAGCAGAGGAAGAACGTAGACACTATTCAAATACGAGACGATGTAGACGACCGTTCCGAGGAGAACGAAGCCCGCGAGCTCCTTGAAGCGGACCATCCACATGCCCGGCTTGGGCAGCATCTTGATCGCGCCGGGGAAGAGACCACAGAGCAGATAGGGACTCGCCATTCCAAGTCCCATGACTCCCCAAACTGCATAGATGACGTGTGGAGGCTGACGGACGGACCAAGTGAGTGTCACCCCCATGAACGGCCCGCTGCAAGGAGTCGCCAGCAGCGTTGCGAGCATTCCAGTGAGGAAGGCGCCCACAGGTCCTTCCTTTTTGGTGAGATCTACCGAGCCGGCAAATCCGGGGACCGGTATTTCGAACACTCCGAGCAGGCTCAAACCCATCGCAAAGACAATGCTAGCCATGCCTAGATTGAAGTAAGACGACTGAAACAATTCGCCCCAACCGAGTCCCGCGAAGGCCGCGAGGCTCGCGAGTGTCAAAAAAACCGCGAGGACACCCGCCGAATAAGCAACGTTCAACAAGAATATCTGCCAGCGATTCTCACCCGCTTGATTCACGAATCCAAGCACTTTGATCGCGATCACCGGCAACACGCAAGGCATGACGTTCAGAATCAGTCCGCCGAGAAATGCATAAAGCAGGTAGACCGCAAGGTTGTCTCCCAAGTCTTCTTCATGTTGATTCTGAATGTTCGCGAGAACGTCCCCCGAATTCCCGGCTGGCGCTTCTACGGCGGGAGGCATGTTGATCGGTGGGAGCGAGGTCGGAGGTGCGGACGCCGGGGGTTCGCTTGCGACGGCGGCAAAAACTTCCGGACGAAGCTCTTTGATCGGGGAACCCTCGG
>JAIEPU010000191.1 GCA_019748235.1 bacterium | reverse complement strand
GCATTCCCTAGAACGACGTTGGCGGTCTTGCGGGCGACACCCGGCAATTCAAGAAGTTCCTCCATCGTCCTGGGGACTTCGCCGCCGAATCGATCGATGATCATCTGGCAGCATGCTTTGATGTTCTTTGCCTTGTTCCGAAAGAAACCGGTGCTTCGAACGATCTCCTCGATCTCGGTCACGTCGGCAATAGCGAAAGACTTTGCCGTTGGAAATCGCTTGAAGAGAATCGGCGTGACCATGTTCACGCGTGCATCCGTGCATTGCGCGGACAGGATGGTGGAAATAAGTAACTGTAGCGGAGTGGCATGAACGAGAGCACACTCCGCCGTCGGGTACAACTTCTTCAGCTTGCGAACGACTGTTTGAGCGAAGGCTTTCTTATCGACTCGCTTGGCTGCCATGCCCGCCCCCAAACACCCACTCATCTCTAACTTCGCCACGGAAGACCGACCGTCGCGGCTCTTTCCACCGAATGCCTGGAAGCATCCGCCGAAACGGTCGTCATCGGTGAGACTTACACTTCCTTGGGAACGACATATGGAGCACGGTATTCGCGCGTGATGAGCTGATCCGCCTCGGCATCGTTGACGAACTGCTCGGTTTTAACATCGAACTTGAGCCGTCGACCCAGCCGGTAGGATGCGTTACCGAGGTGTGCGATCGCGGAGCTGTAATGCGCCGTTTCGATCGGACCATGCAGTTCCTCATTTTTTCGGCTTCGAACCGCTTTGATGAAGTTTCCGAAGTGGTCCCCTCCTTTTTCGACCCACTCGCCCGCTTGGCGGATGTCGTTCACGCCACCCTTGATGATCTTGTAGCGGTTGTAACCGTCCACGAGCACGACCCCCGTCGAGCCGTAGAAGATGTTTCCGACGTTTACTTCATCCTCATAGTTGCTGCACCAATGGCGAACCTCCACTTCGAGCATCTTTCCACTGGGGAAGAGATAATTCGCGGTCATGACTTCGGGCGTTTCCTTGTCGTCATCCCAAAGGAACTTGCCCCCCATCGCGGTCACTTCCGAGGGCATCTGTTCGCCGAGCCCCCAAAGAGACATGTCAAGTTCGTGAACTCCCTGGTTGCCCAGATCACCGTTCCCGAACGCCCAGTGCCAGTGCCAGTTGTAGGGGTGATACTTCCGGCTGAACTGCGTCATTTGCGCGGGACCGACCCACATGTCCCAATTGAGGTGCGACGGCGGATTCGGTTGACTCGCTTGCTTGCCGACACTCGGTCGCCAGCGATAAATAATCGCGCGCGACATGTAGACCTTTCCGATCACCCCCTTGTTCATCTGGTCGACCACGCTCCGCAGGGCTTCGGAGCTTCGAAGTTGAACGCCATGCTGAACGATGCGCTTATACTTGTCCCGCGCCTCGATCATCTTTCGACCTTCGAAGACGTTGTGCGATCCCGGCTTCTCAACGTAGACATCTTTCCCGGCCTGGCAGGCCCAGATGGTGGCGAGCGAATGCCAATGATTCGGCGTCGCCACGCTGACGACGTCGATATCGTTGCGCTCGAACACCTTTCGCATGTCCGTTTCGAGCGAAGGCTTCACGCCGTACTTCTTCTCGAAGTTTTTGGCATGCTTATTCAAAATCGCTTTATCGACGTCGCACAAACAAACGATTTCCACGTTTTCATTCGTTCGTTGGAATCCGGGAAAATGGGCGTCGCTTCCACGTCCGTTCACACCGATGACGGCGACACGGAGCCGATCGTTCGCTTCTCCTGCTGTCGTCGTCTTCGTCACCATCGAAGTCGTAGCCGCCACTGTGGCAGCCGTCTGAACGAAACCTCGCCTCGAAATATTGGACATGAAACTTCACCTTTGTTGTCTGATGACTCAGGGCGGGAGAACCGTGAAACCGAACGATTCCCCGACTGGCCCATCTCGACGGCCGACGGCGTTCGATCCTCTTAGGCTACGGGTTGGCACCTTGTCTCGCAACAGTCCGCCTCTGATCGAATTGAAAGAATGAAGGCCGATCCGACAAATCATCGGCTAGTGAACAATCCTTTCGAGGCACCATTCTCTCCGCTCAACCGGCACGACCCGAATAAGCGGACCGACACTCCGTGGGAAAGGGATCGACGGCGTCCAGTCCTTCCACTCGGCGGGTCGATACCCCGAATAGTGTCTGGACCGAGAGAACAGATCGGGGAGCGTGCGCCTTCGGCCGAGCCATGGATGGTTTTTCGGCAACGTCGGCATCGATTCAAACGCACGTCCTGATCCGAGAGAACGGATTCTCATGCCTCCATCGATTACGCGCCGCTCTTTTTTGAAGTCCGTTTCCGCCGCCACCGCCGTCGCGGGAACCACCGCGACTGAAGCGGAAGCCGGCATCCTTCGCCATGCCGATTCCGACTGGATCAAGGGACACATGACGGGGGCACAAGCACTCGTCGAAGCCCTTCAAAAGGAAGGGACCCTCTGCGTCTACGGCATCCCCGGCGCGCAAGAGAACGAACTTTGGGATACGTTCAAAACGAAAGGTCTTGACTACCTGCTTTGCACGCACGAATTCTCGGCCAGTTCCATGGCTGACGGTTATGCTCGTGCGACGGGAATGCCTGGCGTCTGCTGCATCGTCCCTGGTCCCGGCATCACGAATGCGATGACCGGTATCGGTGAAGCGCTTCTCGATAGCGTTCCGATGGTGGTTCTTGCCGGAGACGTCGCACGCGGGTGCGATTATCGCCCCTTTCAAGTTCATTCACTTCCAAATGCCGATCTGCTTAAGCCGGTGACCAAGGAAGTTCTGATCGTTTCGAAGGTCGAGGAGATTCCTTCCGTCACTCGGCATGCGTTCCGCTTGGCCGTCGCAGGTGAGCCTGGACCTGTTGGAGTGATCATCCCCTACAACCTGTTGATTGAATCGGCACATTACAATGATCCGCCGCCCGCAGACGTTGCGGTTCCGTTCGATGAACTCGCCACGACGGAAGCAATTCGCCTTCTATCGAATCGGTCCCTCAAAGTCGGCATCTACGCCGGTCAAGGCTGCATGAACTATTCAGCCGCACTCACTGAACTGGCGGAGGTACTCCAAGCTCCGGTCGCTACCAGCGTCTCCGGCAAAGGAGTAATCAACGAGCGGCATCCTCTTTCGGTCGGTTGGGGATACGGCACTCAAGGAACACTGGTCGCTGAGAAAACATTCAAACATGTAGATGTCGTGCTCGCGATCGGCGTCAAGTACAGCGAAGTCTCGACTGCCTTTTACGCGGTCCCCAAAACCAAATACGTGATCCACGTCGATGCCAACGAATGCAACCTGGGAAAGGTCGTCAAGACAGACGTCTGTGTGCACTCCGACGCCGGGCTTTTCATTGACCGCGTCCTTGCATCGCGTGACTGTGTCGCCCGGTCTTGCGATAAATATTTGACGGACAAGATCAGTCACATCAAAACGGTCGAGTACCGCCGCAATTCGACAAGCCATGCCAGTTGCGGATGTGATCCGATGCTGCTCGTCCAAGCGATAGCATCGAACGCGCATCCGGACGCGATGCTCTTTGTAGACGTGACGATGTCGGAGCATTTCGCGGCAGAGGCGTTTCCCGCCACCACGCCGCGCACATACTTCAATCCCGTTGACAATCAGGCGATGGGTTGGTCCATTCCGGCGGCACTGGGCGCACAAAAGGTCTTCCCCTGCCGCCAGACGATCACCATTACGGGAGATGGCTGTCTTCTGATGACGGCCATGGAGATGTCGACGGCCGTTCGGCAGGGACTTCCCGTGAAGTTCTTCATTCTCGACGACGGCACCTACCACTATATGCAAACGCTTCAAGACTCCGCCTATAAACGAACGACCGCTACCGTATTGGCGCCGATCGATTACGCCTCCTTTGCCGCCGCCTTACACTTGGAGTATCGAGAGATTCGTTGCGATGCCTCGCTCGATGGTGGGGTCGCGGAAGCCCTGTCCCTGGCCGGGCCCGTCCTCATCCGTGTTTCCACGGACTACGGCAACCGTACCTGCCGATGGATCGACACCGTGCGTGGACAATACATTGACGAACTCTCCGCAGGTCAGACGGCGCGATTCGCGGGAAGGTTGGTGGGTCGATCAGTGGCGATGAAGAAACAGAGCGATTGACGTCCGTCGCGTGATTAGAGCATCAATGTCCGATCGCTGAAGACTGCATCATCAGCGTCACGGGTATAGGGCGACGCTAAAGCCCACGTGTTCCATCCGAGCCGTGGACCGCAACCGACCCCGTCGTTGAGTTGACATTCCGGTACACTCTTGGATTCGAGCACCAATTGCACGTCGAAATCGTCATCCATGCCCACATAAAAATGGATCAAACGACCGACGAGAAACATTGTTTTGCGAATCGGCTCCGGAGTCGGATCTGGCAAAAACTCCTCGAATCGATTGAACGGAAGCGGTCCAATTCGGACGCGAAATTTCGATTCCACACTAAACACTCGGTCGCCGACCACTGCATTTCGGCCGAGGGCATTGTTGAAACCTTCGTCACCAATCGCCGTCTGCTGTTCCGGTTCGAGCGCTAGCCACTGCCCTTGGAATTGTTCGACCTCGACCGGAACGTCGAAGTAATCGGAGAGAAGTGATCGCAAGCCCGAAGCACAGCGGGAACGAGCGAGAAATAGTCCCGCATATCGAAGCATTCCCAGATCATTGATCGAAGCGAGCGGCGTCGCATGAACATCCTCTCGCGACGCAACCGGTGCCAACACTCGAAGATTGTCACGGAGCGCCGGTGTTCCCAATCCCACCAGACTGAGCAGCATCGAGGTGAACGGGTCGGTCTCTTCTTCTGTAGGTCCGGTGACGTAATTCGCCGGAAAACGATATTTCTTCCAGGCCCGATAAAAGAGAGATACGAGTCGATGTTCAAATAATGACAGCCAACTCCGGAAGGCGTACCGTTCCTCGTGCGATCCTTCACGTTCGAGTCGAATCAACCATTCGGTAGTGTGCGTCGGAAGAAGACCCTGCTGACCCATAAAGCCGAGAAAAGATACCACCATCTCCGGCGGCATCGATTCATCATCCGTCTTACGAAGATCAACGATCGTTGTTTCGGGATAACCAAGCGAATAGGAACCACGAAATCGAATCGGCTCCTGACGCGGACTGAGCTGATCGCCGAGGCCTCGACGACCGGGCGAAAGTATCTCGAGGAGACGTACCGCTTGAAAGAAATCGAAACGATGCCCTTCCACCAACAATCGCTCTTCAACACTCGCTTCCGTGCGGCGCAGCGGTGAAAGGCTCGACCGGGGCGATCGATCGCGAGGCTGAGTATTTGCCGGGGCGCGCATGCTCATGTGAGGAGTTGTTCTCCTGCGCGCGGCGACCACCGCTTTAACACTTGCTCGTTCGCCGACGTGCGTGCAACGAGCTGGGTGAATGAATTGATCGACGCGTGCAGCGCGAAGAATCGTTCGAGAACGGCCGCGAACAAATACACACCAGTCCCGACGTATTTGTCCTCATCAAAGTCGATCGTGACTTCAGTCCCTCGGCAAAATCCGCTCGACACGTCGCAACCGGTATGAGCGACCGTCGGACGACTTTGAAGCGATATGATGCCATCGATGAGTTGACCGTTCACCGCGCTCCGCGAACGAGATTCGTCCCCGTCGGTGAAGTCGTACAGTCTCAAGATTTCGCGAAGCGCGTCAACGCTTTCCTTGCCGTTCGCGAGCGAGAGATGATTCAGATTCAAATGAGACACGAGCCGCCAGTGCGCGCCGCGCCGAAGAGGTGGACGAGTGGGGCGTGTAAGAGGGCCCACCGCCACGATCTGAGAAACAGGCGCGGCTCCTTCGAGCCTCAACTGAATTCGCTGCGACGACGTCTGCAGACGGGTCGGCAAGTTTCCATTGGTGCATGTCGTCCGAACATTCAGCACGCTATCGGCTGGTAACCGGGGATTGAAATCGAGATCGACAAGCGAAAGTTCCACCTCCGTCCCCACCAGCTTCTGGTCAATGCTTGCTCGACGCGACGAATACCAGAAGGTGCGGGGATCATTCCCCTGTCGAGAATGTCGGATCGAATAAAACGGCTCAAACTCTTTCGTATCGCCGTTCGGCTGCACGCTCGTCACCGCATCGACCGAGTAGACCTCCATCGACTCCGGTCGAGCCGCATCAGGGATCACCCGGTACTGATACTGTGACTGGGTCACGCGGATCGGCTCCGCATAATGCGAGAAGAGATTCACGATCGGCGTGCAGCCCAAAAGAAACGTATCGCGATTGACGCTGTTCTCGATTCGTTCGGCTGATTTGTTGAGGTACAGCACTACCTCGATTCGTCGACCAAAGCCTGGCTTCTGAATACGGCGAAAGCCCGATAGATCGACGAATCTGAACTTCCTTGGAAACGCGAAAAGCTCCGTCAGCAACCGATAGCCTAGGAACGACTGAGGAGGATAGGGAAGCATTCCCTCGTCCCGCCCAAACCCGACATCGGAGATGCACTCTGACGGATTCAGGATGACCGCGGGCTCCTTCGAACCTTTCTCCCCAGGAAGAATCGCCACTTGCGAGACCCGATTGAACAGAAGTTCGTAGAGTTCGGAGGCAGTCGGAGAATCGCTGTTGATGTAGAAGCGGAGCGAATCCATCGCGAGTTCCGCGAATGGTCTGGCCCCCTGACATTCGAGAACCAGACGGACGGCCGATTCCGTCTGCGCGGGGGGGCGATACTCGCGAGGAAAGGGTGGAATCACCACCGAGGCATCCACCACTCCAACCGGCCATAGATGCACCGGGTAACAGGTCCGGCAACGGCACGCCACATCATCAAGCGGCTGCGTTTGTATCTCGCTGCCCCGTTCGATACGGAATCCATTCGGCGCTTGCGCACGCTTCGCATCGATTTCGAAATGGACGATCCCCATCGAGGGGATCGGCGCCAGGTAATGGGGATAAACCGTTTGCAATAAGGCATCGGTCAGTTCGGGAAACTCGTCATGCAATTTGTGCTGAATGCGGGCGGTAAGAAGCGCGAAGGCTTCGAGTAATCGCTCGACCTGTGGATCGGCGCTTTGCTTTCCATCAAGGAGGAGTCTCCCCGCGGTCGCGGGATACTGACGCGCGAAATCCTCGGCCGACTGCCGGATGAACCGCAGTTCTTGCTCGTAATAACTGTGAAGAATTCCGCTCACGTCGCTGGCCCTGTTGCTAACACGTCATCAACGCTCTGCCTATCGATACATGTCTGCTTTCAATTCCCCACCGACCGAACGGCCGCTCGCCCGGTCGTGAATTCCACATCCGTCGAAAACTCGACGGGCAAGCTATCGCACATCGCGAGTCGCCCTTCAATGATGAACTGACACGATGCCGCCCCGACTTCTGGAGATGTGCTCGCTCGCACCCGCACGTCGCTGATTCTCGGCTCATATGTTGCCAGGACATTTCGGATGAGCCGGCACATCTCCTCACGATCGTTCGATGTTGCGGCGCTCATCGCGTCGATGTCCGGTAATCCATAATTGACTACCGAATGCGATAGTTCGTTGAACTCGTCTCCCACGGGCATGGGGGGCTGACGTGTGTTGAGGAGGTTCTCAATGTCGCGACGAATTGCGACGAGCATCGAATCCTCATTCGCGACGGTCCCCGCGCTACTGTGGCCTGGACCTCCGTCCGCAAGTCGGTCGAAGACCGAGCGGAGGAGAACGCCACCTTCGTTTGAGTCAGCCACAGGTCACTCCGGAATCGAATCACAGAACCGATTTCGGCCATGAGATGTTCAAATAGCCGACGACCTGCCCAAATATAGGTCACGAGACGTGCATCTCTCAGAAAGTGAACTGTCCCTACGTCGAGGGAAAAAGCAAAGCCAAGCGAGGATCAGTCCCCGCTCGGCTCTAAGCAATTCATCATCGTACCGGTCGTAACGATTGTGATCTTTGTAATGGACAAAGTCGTTAACGAGTCGATCTCCAGATCCGGGCGACCAATCCGCGTGGTGGAGCGGCGGGTGTTGAGGCCACCGGTGTCGCATCAGTCGCTTTCGCGGCCTGGATCACGCTGAAAAGACTTCGCTCCCCTTGCGAGGGGACTGACTTGACAGCGGTGTTCGTTGGTTGCTGTTTCAGCTTTCCGACGATCTTTGTCAGTTCGCCGTCCCGCTGATTCGTCGTCGAAGAGGCTGCCACGACCGGCCGAATCATGACATCACCTCGTGCCGAGGGAGTCGGCGGAACGGGGGTCTCAGGCGGGACAGCCGGGATCGGACTGGCCGGCTTGGCGTCGCCCGGCGTCGCGGGCGTTTCTGGGGGAACCGGTTCCTCGGGCCGAACTGGTTCGTCGGGGACATAGTTCGCCTGGCATCGCTGAAGTGCGACCATCGCTGCTTGCTTCACGCGTGGAGAGATCTCTCGGGGGAAGCCATCCTTGGTCCCTCCTGTTACGGTCTGTTCGAGCGCGAACATGACCGGCTTCGAGCAGCAACATCCCAAGTTGAAAGCGAGAGCGGCCTCGTACCGGACGCATTCCGAGCAGTCGCCGCGCAAAGCCTGAATTAGCGCTTTTTGAACTTCCGGAAATCGGCCACAATCGGCAGTCGCCATGAAGCGAACGGCCTGGATTCGCTGCGGTGCTTCCTCCAAACATTTTGCTAACTCAGCGGCGGCGCCAACCGCGCCCGGGGTATTCGGATTTTGTGCGGCGGGGCCGTCCGGACAGCACTGGATACATCCGCCGGTCATGAGCGAAAGCGGTTTTGTCATTTCGTTCATCATCTGGCCGCAGCAAGAGGCACAACATTTTGCCTTGCACGCTTTGCAGGCCGCTGGAATTTGCGCGTCTAACCTCCAAAAGGTGGTCGGCTGGGCGGCTGCGGAAGGGGAAGAAACGCCCGCCGCGCTAAGGGCCGAAGATTCAACGGAGTCGTCCTGACCTCTTACGAATGCGGGTTGCATGCTGAAAGCAACCACCAGGAGCGAGGAAACGAATCGACGACCTGTTGACGTTATTCCCCGCATTGGTCGTCTTCGATGATCAATACGCGGATGATTCATTCGCACGGAACGATCCTCCTTCCGCCGTGTCACCATCTGAAGCATGGCGCACGGGCGGCAGAAGCCTAATCGATCGACAGCATCGTTAAAAAGTTCGGCCAGCAAGGAAGGAATTCTTCAGCAGATCACCACTACATTCAGAAAACTCGATGGGACCGCTAAAGTTTGCGCAGCTTAACCGCCGAATTGAAGAAATGGGGTAATAATATCGACCAAGAGCCCTGGTATGAACCGAAGCGTCGGAATCCATTCAACTCAACGTTGGTGCGGGGCACTCTTGTGCCTCGTCGCAATCGTACCTGTTGCGAAAGGCGCGGAACCTCGGGCATCGTTGACACTTTCGACCAAAATCAGCGCTCCTCCCATCCCCGTGCTGAGCACGGATGAATCAGAAGTTCCATCTGCAATCGATCCCTCGCCATTCGTACCTGAAATCAACGGAGCGCCGAAAACGTCCCACAGCAAGCCTTGGATCATGGAAGCTCATCCGCTCCCGTACGTTGAACGAGAAGTGGTGGAAATCACCGCGGTCTCTTCCGAACCACCCGAACCTGTCATTCCTCCTGCACGATCTACTTCACCCAAATTAACGCGTTCAGCCGCGATCGTTCAGGCCGCGAGCGATTCATCGATTCCAGCGAAGCCGACTCTCCAACCATCCCTACCGTCGAACGGCAAGGGAATCCCGCGCGCATTTGCTCGGACGGGAGACGTACGGCCATCCCACGAGTCCGTCGCGTCGACTGCTCCAGAGTCGGTGACGGTTGAATCGCTTTCCGACCCTATGCCGCCGTCTCCTCAGCAAACGCGAATGGTCACGGCAGATACGAATGCTCCGGGCAACAGTTCCGTGATGCTCCCCGCGCTCGCCCCTCCTAATGCAGCTTCGCTTCCGGCTGCTCCTCCTCCGAAAGTTGCCGAATCGAAACCAATCGCACCCGCTTACGTTCCTTCCCCAACACCGCTTCCCAGCGGAACAATTATCGCCGCGGCGCCTCCAGCGATCACTCCGGTGAAGCAGGTCCACGAAGCAGTCGACATCGTCAAAAATTCGGAGCCCCAAAAGGATTCCGCAACCGATGAGGTCGTGGCCGAGTTGAAAAACGAAGCAATGAAACAAGTCGCGGCTGTTCCTGCGGAACCGATCGGTACGCGCCCGGCTCGGCTTTCAGCTCGATCCGTCGAACAAACGGAGTTACTTCCAACGACCTCTGAGGCATTGAGGCAGATCGAGGTAGCAAAGACGGTTCACAAGCCCATCCCCCCCCCAGTCAATAATGATGGCATCGGACAAATGGCGGCGGACACGGTCGCGGCAATGATTCCGATGTCGAGCGCTTCAAAGGTTGAACTCGTCGGCAGATTGAAGCCCAGTGAAATCACCGATGAACAGGTCGTCTCAAATTCGATCGCGCAGACGGCGGGAACCTCTTCGACAGCCCATTCCAAAGCAAGCTCGGTCGTCAATGCAGTCGCGATGATCCAAGCATCTGCTGACGAGAGCAAAAGCATCCAACAGGTGGGATGCAGCAGTTGCGGCCAAGCGGAACCGCTCCCTCGACCTGACGAGTCATCGGTCTGGTCTGGTTCGTCAATGGATGAATCGGGGGGATCCATGTCCTGCGGCGCCGGCCGCGGACCTTGCACTCCGGGTCAGATCCCTTGCGCGGAGTGTGACGTGCATACACCCGCGGGCCGGATGATGGCGGAGCTTTACCATTGCATCTGCTGCCCTGATCCTTGCTATGAACCTCGTTGGATCGCGCTCGCGAATGCCGCGATCACCGTGGATCCCATTCGTCCTCAAACTCATCAGACGTTTCGCTGGGATTTCATGAACGGTCTGCGGACACCAGACCGTGCCGAGTATTATTTCGGACGGTATGCCGCCTATGCCGGCGACGGCCCGCTCCCACCGACTCCGCCACCGACGGCTCCTCCGTACGTCGATACGAGCGTCGAATTCAACGAACTGACGTCTTATTCAGAGGCCGCATTGAAGAAGTTCGGCGTATTTGTTGAGGTTCCCTATCGCTCGATCGATCCGAACGTTTCCAACTCTGCCGCCGGTTTCAGTGACATCAAAGTCGGCACGAAATCAGTCGTGTTTGATTGCGAGCTCCTTCAGGTCGCCATTCAGTTCAAGACCTACATTCCCTCGGGTGTGTCGTTCCAAGGATTAGGCACGGGCCATGCCACGCTTGAACCAAGCGTTCTGGTCGGCATGAAGCTCCATCCCGACGTTTACTTCCAAGGACAACTCGGAGAATGGATTCCATTCTCCGCCGATGCGACCCAAGCAGGCGCGATCCTTCGAGTGAATGCGAGTTTGAACGCACTTCTTTGGTGTCTGAATCGAGACGTACAGCTCATCGGAACTCTTGAAGCCAACACCTGGTCCTTCCAGGACGGCCAATACATCAACCCCTATCTCAATCCAGCGAATCCAGCGACTTATGCGATCAACGCGAGCGGTCAAACCTATGGATGGATGGGACCAGGCGCCCGACTCTCCATCTGCAATCGAATCGATTTCGGCATGGCGACGATGTTTGGATTCGGCGATCGAAGCTGGTCTGACTTTGGGCTTCGCATGGAAATGAGGACGATGTTCTAAGGTGATTCGAGTGCTGCTTGGCGATTTCGCTTAGAGTGGGAAGTAGTAGATTTGTCCTGCCCACTCATGATCTTCCACCGTGTCTGAAAGCGTGATCAAGTCTCCGATCACGCTCTCCAATGGCAAGCGTTGACGCACGACAATGAGCCCTGGCATTGGCTCGTTTCGCTGAATCCGCTGGAAGGCCCGACGAGGGAGATTGTTCGCGTCGTGCGTGACGAGGACATACGATTCACGCGTCGCAAAGTTGAGTAGTTCGAGGTCTTCCGCCCCTTTCGCCATGACCTCTTCAACAAAATGGGCGTCCAGATTCGGCCGTCGCTGCCGAAGGCCCCGAACGATCGCGTGGTGAATGTCTTCGTCGAACAGAAACCGACTCACGATGGTGATCGCCTATCCTGTAATCGAGCCATTAGTTGCTCTCGCCTTGCCGCCGGCGACTGAACTGCTTCAACCTCGCGCTGCAAGTCCTCTGCATCCGCCTCGCGCCGCGTCAGATACTCGTCAACTGCTTCTTTGTTGCACAAATAATATCCGACGACGAGATATGTATCAGCCAGGTTCACGCTGGGGAAACGACTGACAATTTCTTCCGGCGGAATGCCGTCGTTATAGGCATACACGATTGAGTCGAGCGATACGCGAGTTCCACGAACTCGAATGATGCCTCCCTCATGCTTTGCAAGCGGCATCGGAAAATGCGAGGAAATATCCATCCGTTGAATCCCAGTTCAATCCATTTTCTCGCAGAGCCATTCAACAAATATCATGCTAAGAGTCCGAGATCGTTCATGAAAAATGATCGTTCGAACGAATAAGGAAATGGCTATCTGCACGAATGCATCAGTATGGCGGTAAAAGACGCCGAAATCCATGATAGAGGACTATCGCCAGAAAAACGAGGTTACGTCCCAAAACGGCCAGGGAATTGACTTCCGCCGAATCAACTATTTCCGCGCGCGTACTCGATTGTTCTAGGCGATTCGCTAGTTGACGCATCCATGTCACCGATCGGGGCCACTCCCATATTCCCTGACACCACTCCTCTGGGATGCCCGTTTCCCCCACGCCCGCCCCGACAATTCCCCCCACGATTGCAGCGGTCGTATCGGTATCCCCTCCGCACTCAATCGCTCCAATGACGGCGGAGCGGAAGTTTTGCGGGTGTAAAAGCCAGGCATGAATTGCCACCGGAACCGTGTGGTACGAGTAACCGGTGACTCCGCGATCGAGCCCCAACTGCCGAGAAAACTCGGTAGTGGGTTCTCGGCGAAGCGCACTTTCACTTGCCAAATGAATTGAATCACTCAGTTCCGTTGCGCCAGCATTGAGATGTCGCGCAATAACCTCGATGTACATTCCCGCGGGATCTTTCGTCTGCCGAGCAACATATGCGGCGAGCGCTACAGCGTGTGCAGCATACTCCGCTTTCGGATCTTGATGAGTGATTCGAGTCGTGATCGCGACGTGATTTTGAAGCGTCGCCAAATCATCATGCGCCGCGCCAAGGATTGCAGACCGCATCGCGGGACCGTTTCCAGCCGAATACACACCACTTGTTCGCGGGCTGAACCCAATCCAAAGCTTTAGAATAGACCGAAGGGTAGCGAACCCAACACCGGCGGGAAGCATTAGTAGCCACCAACGAAGTCGACGTGACAGCTCTTGTTCGAAATCCTGGTATTCCCCCTTTGATGCGATGAGGGATTGCGCGACTAGGCAGGTTAACTCAGTGTCGTCCGACACCATGCCTCGACCGAGGACTAAACGATGTCGATCGGGGGGACCGAACAAACGCTTTGCTCGACGGCGAGAAAGTCCCTCGTACGGCAATCCGATCGCATCGCCGACGGCAGTGCCAAGCAGGCAACCCGCGATCTTGGAATCGGTCAAAGCATTCTCAGGGCTTGCCGAATGCATCCAGGAACCGTTCATCCACTCTATGACTTGCTTGATCCACGCCGAGAGTTGGTCGGCCGTTTCTTCGTTCCGCGACCGGAGCCTCGAGTTTCCTCTTTCTTCGTTCCCCCCAGTTCACCAGGCATCATCTTCACGAAGTCCGCGGCCTCTTTCGCGTCAACCACGCCATCGTGATTTTGATCGACGACCGGAAAGAACTGCTTCACCTTCTCCGGCACTTCGTCAGCCGTCAATTTCTTATCCCCATTCTTGTCGAACTCGGTCAAGAGATCCGTTGCTCGTTCCTTGGTCGTTGCGGACGAACGGAGACGAGGCACCTCTCCGCGCGCGAGTTTCTTTTTGTCCACGGGAATGGCAACATCCATGAAGCCGAGCATCATCTCTTCCCATGTCTGCTCCCCCCATTCGACTTTGATCGATGGATCGGGATTCGCGGGGTTATTCTTCGAGTTGTCCCAGTGAGCAACGCAATTTACGCGTGTTCCCGAGGGAAGTACTTTCGGTTTCACCAACTCATAGTTGGTCTGCCAGTTGAAGTCGTAACGGGGAATATCGAGAAGCGTTTCTTTTTTGCCGTCAGGATAAATGGCCTCGTACGTGAACGCCTTGCCGCGCAGGTGCATGTGAGGAGAGAACGCCAACAGCGTCAAATCATCCGCATACGTGGGAAGCATTCCCTCCGCCTTGTAATCCTCCGCATGGGGAGGAATACTGAAGCCACGACTACCTGCTGATATTGTCTGCACCATATGGGTGATCGTGTTAGGCTTCGCAAAGACGAAACCGATCTTGCTCTGATCCCGCATCATCTTGCCTGCGGGCGTATAGTGCATTTGAAATTCAAGCTTGGACCCGGCCGGGACATACTTCGCCATTCCCTTTGGATAAGGGGCGGCACGATATCCAGGAACATAGGCCGCCAAAAATCCTAACCCGTTCTCGTCGAGCGCCATCGCCCGTTTTCCAGGAGGGACGACGAAGCAAAGAACATGGTGCACCACCGGCGCGGCACCGGGAACGATCTGACTGGCTTCGATCCATTTTCCCTCGGTGAAGCCAGGATCGACGGTGAAACGCTGATAAGCGACGACGCCGTCCGCCGCGACCGTGAAGGGAGTCTTTTGAATATCGAGAACCAAATCAGGCTTTCGTGGCAGCGTCCAACCGACGAGATACTTCTCTTGTTTGGGGAGCTTCTTTGAATCACCTTCGGGAGCGCCTGCTTTCACCCATTCGTAAATGATTTCCTTTTCCTCTTCCGGCATCGTTCGATCATTGCGGAAGTGGCCGAATTCAGGATTGGCATGCCACGGCGGCATCCGCTGATCCTTGATCACCTCAACGATCGTATCCGCCCAGCCAGCGACTTCGCTGTATTCAGTAAGCGCAAAGGGGGCGATCTCGCCCGCTCGGTGACACTCGACACATCGCTTTTGCAGAATGCGCGCCACTTGATCGGAGTATGTCACCGTGCTGGCATCATCAGACTTGTGGGAGCGACCAATGAGACAGCCCACCGGTTCGACGGAAGGAGTCTTGACCGGTTGATTGATCAGGGTTTGTTCGATCGCCTGCCGAAGATAGTCGTTGTTCACTTTTTCATGGGCGTATCCGATGCCATATCGATCATCGATTCGTCCCCAATAGGTAACGACTCGATCCTTGTTCAGGACGAATACCTCCGGAGTTCGGACCGCTTCCATCTGGTCGGCGACGGCGTTGTTATTGTCCTTGAGAACGGGGAATGTGATCCCCGAGCTAAGCACATATCCGCTCAGTTCCTTCAGCGTGTCTTGCCGATTCGAGTCGATGGCGATGAACGAGACGCCGCGAGATTTGAACTTTTCGGACAATTCCGCCAATCGAGGCCCATAGATTTTCGCCAGCGGGCACTCTGTCCCGATGAAAGCAATCACGACGACCGCGCTTCTCTTGAACTCATCAAGCGAATGCTCGGCACCACGCTGATCGGGGAGCTTGAAGTTTTCGATCTTCTTGCCGACGGGAGTCTCCGTCGCCAAAACTCCCTGACCGGCGAAGGTAAGGGTCAAAATAGTGGCTAGCACGCGATTCATTCGAGAAATCCTTGTCGGTCCGATCAACGGTCGCGATTCACCAGTTCATACGACCAATGCACCCCGCATCACCACACTTAGACTTCGAGAAGTCGGAATGAGTTCTGTCGAACAAAGAGGGAATACTTGGGGAGGAGGCCTCTTCGGGGCTTTCAAGGGATTTTACTTTCGACCCCGAGTTTCCGCTATCGAATAGTGATCCGCTTCCACCGAGATTGCGGGCCCCTGTGCGGGTTATTCCGCCCCGCACGCGGGGATGCAGGCAGTTTACCGGAATCGAGAAACCGCGTTCCTTTCGAATCAGTCACTTCTTTTTGATGAGCCAAACCTCGGCCACTTGGCATCCGCGACCAGCGCCGCCCCGTTCCGGGCTTGCGCTCCAGATAAGATCAAGCTTTCCATCTTTTGTAGTGGAGGCAGGGATATCGAACTCTAGTGGCTTCATCGGGACAGGCTTCGTTCGGAACGGATGGATTTCAGTCCCGTCGTCGGTCATCAGTCGCACCTGAGCGAGCATCGCATCAGGGGTATAGACCACTCGAACCTTATAGGTCGCCGCTGGATCGAGTCCATCATAATGCATCTTGAGGGCCACGTCGTTAAGACCGTCCGCATGGGTACACCAAGACAGCTTTCGATTCGGCTCATCATCAAAAGCAAGGACGGGGTGATAGCGGAAGCCGGGATCTTTCTCATAGGGCATTTCCCGAACGAGATGAGGTTGACGAGTAGGATTGCCTAAATCGTCATAAAACCCGCCCGGCCCTGGATCGCTCCAGTCGACTATCTCTTCGATCCCCTTTTGCCGATCGACCTCTCGTTCGATCTTTCGAATTTGATCGAACTTCCAAGTTAGCCACGGGCGATCGTTCAGCGGAAAATCAACGGTGTCAAAGGTGGCTCCGCGCCCTACTTCGATGGCCTGATAGCGAGGGACCGATAGCTGCATTCGAACGCTTTGAAATAACGCTTCCGCCAGATTCGAAATTCGTTCGCGCAGATCGAGCGCGACCGGTTCGCTTTCCACCTTTGCGAGCTCCGATTCCGCGGCGGCGAGTGCTAAACGGCTCCCTTTCCCACGTGCTGTTCGGAGAGAATCCATCGCCCGGCGTTCAAGATCCGTCTCGTGGATCAATCGCTCACGGAGATAAGCATCGTAGTAAGCGCGGTAAAGCGCCTGTTGGAACCGCCAGTTCAACTTCTCTTGTGGGGTCGCGGCCATTTCCATCTCCTGAAATTGCCGCAGCGTCGTTGTGACCGAGCCGTTGGTAAGAAGGGGTCCGCGCCAATTCCCCTCCAATGCCATCAGACCCTGGGCAAATGAATCTGCCCATCGTTCGCTCACGAGAAAATCACTGTAATCCCTCAGAATCTCCACGACAGGAGTCTCGGGATTCCAACCGAGGCCCGACCAAACAAACTTATTGACGTCGTCGTTACATCCCTCGCTGTAAGTAATGAAGCCGATGGAGTATTCCTTGAGGGTGTGAAAGATATGCGATTGATCGATCGGGCGCGGATTGATCACCTCGCGACCTTCCGTAAAGGCGAAGGCGACATCCCAATCGGGAACCGGATACTGGCAGCGAAGACTATGAGTGATGTCCGGATAACGGCGAATAGGATATCGTTGAGGAAGCACCTTTCTCAACTGATCGAGCGGCATTCGAATCTGCGGTCCGTAAACGATTCCCGCTAACCATTTCGGCTCTTCTTTCGTCAGAATCTCCATCATCTCGTCCCACCATGTCGCCGTGAAACTTTGGACGGAGATCCACATCGTCGCTTTGGGATGATACTTTCGGAGGGCTTCTGTTTCCTTTTCGAGCAGATTCATGAGGTAACGAGGGCGCGTGTGTCCTGGATCTCCCGACGGGACGAATACCGCATCAACCCGAGGAAGTCGCTTAAAGACGTCGCTCCATTCCGCCACCGCCTTTTCAATCGTCTCTGACTTCGCGTAATCCGGATCCATCGCGGGATACCAGATCCATACATCGAGCCCGTACTTGTCGATGATCGACGACATTTCCACCATCATGTCCATCGGCGGAACGGGGAAGTGAGGACTGTCCGCATCGTCGTCGCTTCGAGGGGGAATAATCTCGATCGAGTTGCAACCGAAAATAGCGAGATCACGGATGTAGTCATCCCACATCTTGACCGTCCAGGCGTCGTACGAATTGGTCTTCGGACGATATCCGAGTTGATGTCCGCGGATCGGTGTCAGCGGGGCCGATGTGATATTGAGATCGCTCGCTACGGAAGCGTGATCTCTTGTGAGAACCATTTCCCTCAGCAGTTTTCCGACACCGAAGAGGACGCCACGCTCATCGTTTCCCGCCACCACGATCGTGGGGGACTCGCCCTTGAGAGCACGAAGAGAGAAACCCTCGGCCTGATTCGTCGAAACACCGTTCAGTGATTCCTTTTCCTCTTTCGTCAAAAGCGGCATGACATGATCGCGCAGTCCCGCAATGATGAGAGGCGCTTTCGACTGCTTGGTTCGTTCCTTCACGATCGGCAATCGCAATCGAGTCCGCTCTTCGATCTCTTCCACCAATACGCGAAGAGCATTCTCTTCACGTGCTGATAACTTGCCTGCGTTGAGCATGCTCGCGCCGCTTAGATCGATCGAGCTCTCGTCACCCAGAAGCGTTTCGGTGGAATGAATCACCACCGAGAAAAGAGCGATTACCATGATGGCGCGAGAAATAGTTGACCGGTCCCGGCAAGTCATCAACTGATAAGAGAACAAATCAATTCCCTTCCCATGTGCTTCGAAATATCCGCGTGGCTGAAGAATTCGATTGTCATGGGTGAAATGCTCCGCGCCAAGCGCGGAGGGGGTATTCGCTCAAATCGATGAACAGACAATCATCGATGTGATGAATCCGACTTGTTTCGGAGCGATGGGCCGATTGCTTTCATCAAGATGCCGCCTGGAGCCAGAAATCAAGACGTTGGGACAGGTACTGAAGATCGATCGGCTTGACGAGATAATCGGACGCCCCCGCGGCAATGCTGCGACGCACCCCTTCCGCCGATCGGTCCTCACTTAAAAGAATGATCGGTGCTCGCATTCCGTCTTGGCGCAGTTGATTGATCAGAGAAACGCCGTCAATGCTCCCCACGTTTCCGTCGCAGACGACGACGTCGGCGGGGCGATCGATATTCTCCTCAACGGCGACACCCTTCTTTTCAAGCATCCGGCGAATCAAATCGGCCATGGTCTTGTCACCCTCGAGCACCAATACACGCCTGGGATGAGGCAACGCATGGGCCGCACTCACGATTTGCGAGGATGAGTTATCAGAAATCATCACCCCAGCGTTGGGAAGCACATCAACCGATTCCTCATCATCCGCGATCGAATATTCGGGGTCGCCGTTCGCGGTCAAAAGCTCTTCTTCACGGCTCACTCCCTTAACAACACTCTCGAGCGCGCCGTCGGCGGGGACGGGAATGGAGAAGATCTTTGCCTGCTTGGCCGCCTGACCAATCGAATCGGCTATCGCTTGTTTGACGTCCGCTGTCGCCACATTCCCCAGTTTCGAAACGTTCCGCATAAGGATTGGCAATCGATGGGCGACGTGACCATCCATCAGGTTCGCGACCGCTTCGCCAATTTGCAGCACCGGACAAAACTTGCTCACGGGGATCGATGAGATGGGAGTCAACTCATGATGTTTCGCAATCGCCGCGGTCACGGATTGTGGGAATCCCCACTTCACCAGCAGAGCAGTCGACACCTCGGCATGAGTCACTCCGAAGTCCTGCCGCTCGACGGCATCAAAGCGGAATTGACCTATCTTTCGAAATCGGCGGACCAAGTGAATGTAATTCTGCCCATGCGTTTTCATCATCACCAATATGCCGAGATCTTGGAGCAACCCGAGGATGTACGCGGTGTCCGCGGATAGGCCGGCGAATCGCTCCGCGAAGATTGATGCGGACGCCGCCGTCACGATCGATCGGCGATTGAACCAAAGCCGATCACCATCCGGGATCGCTTGGGTAAACGCCTTGTGTGATTCCAGGACTCGGCACGAGAGGAGTAATGATGCGGTCCGCTTCACTCCAAGCAGCGTCACCGCGTCAAAAACTTTTACGATCCGGCGCGAGAAACCCATCGCCGAGCTGTTGATGATTCGAAGCAGTTCCGCGGTCAATCGTGGATCGGAAGAAATCTCCTTTGCCACTTCCGAGGGAGACACATCGTCCTTCTGCGCGTGCTGCGCCAACTGCAATACCACCTGAGGAAGAGGCGGAATGTTGTCACATTGCTGCACGATCCGGCGAGCCGCGGGAGAAACGAATACGTTCGGATGGTCCGACTTCGCCAGACAGCGATGGACTCCCGCCGCAATCTCCGTCGGCATGGAATCATGTCGAAGAATCACCTCGACGCTAAGCTGCTCTGCTTTCGCGATGCACTCTCCACGCGGATCGGCGATGAATACGATCGATGGCCGAAGGAGGTCTTGAAACAGTCGAGTGACCATTTCAAGTCCGTTGAGAAATGTTCGCATCTCTTGTTGAATGACGAGCGTATCGAGTCGATTAAAGTTGGCGAGCTGATAAAGCTCGTCGCATTGGGAAACGATCTTTACCTCAGCTCCCTCACATTCGACGAGCCGACGTACTTCATGAGCCAAGGTGTTATTTTCGAGGAAAATCGCAACGACATGACGTGTGGACATAGGCGAATCGTCCTTTGCTCATATGGGCTGCCATCGCGAAATTCGGGATGGCAGCAATCCGTTGTAGTTCACTTCCCTTCGTCTCAAGGCACCGATAAGGTGATTCGTTGCATTGGCGCGAATCGAGTTTGGTTCGGACTGGTTCATACCCGTGCGGGGAGCGAAGGCGTTGATCAGGCAGGACGCTTCTCTTTTGTCGTTCAGGGAACCCTTCCGAAATCGTTCATCACTGCTGAATCGCCCCTCAACATTGCAACGCTAGCACATATTTTTTCGAGTAAAAATGCTGGCAAAATGGACGAGCAAATCCATTTCAGCACCATTGAACTTAGCCAGTGATTTACGCTGGTAAGAGCGAAGATACGAATGCGGAATTACGAAATGAAAAGCATAACTTCGTGATCTTCATCACGTAGAATAGGCCGAAAGGAGTAATGGAATTTCCAAGATTCACGATTCTTCAGAGTGGCTTGACCGCCTGGAAGTGCGCGACGAAATCGATGAACTTTGTCGCTTGCTCGTCAAGCATCTTGAGCAGATCATCTCGGACGAACTCACCCGCCTCATTGAAGTTCTTGTGAACTGCGGGCATGAAGACTCGATACGGGAAGATGTAGGCATTTCGGTAGCCAAAGATGTGCTGCAACTGCTCAATCGGGCGGAGCGCTCCCCATTGTCCCATCCCAAGTCCCACAAAACAAACCGGACGGTCCTCGAACGATTCCGGGAAGGGAAGCATGTCGATGAAATATTTAAGTACTCCGGGGAATCCCCCGTTATACTCTGGAGACACCAAAACGATCCCCGCCGAGTTCACGACACGATCGGCAAATGGTTTGAAACTTGCCGGTTTGACGGCATACGACGAAGGATGAAAGATCTCCGCAGGTAGATCATGCAAATCAATGATGTCGAAAGAGGCGTTCTTCTGGCGGTAGATGTTCGCAATGATATCGACCACCCGGCGGGTATTGCTTCCGGGTCGATTCGTGCCGCAAATGATTTCGATTTTCTTCACCAGAAGAACTCCTCGATTTGAGTGGTCTGATCACGCTCCTATGACTGTATGAGCGAGGCGCCCGACGGTAAACAGGTTGGGCCGATTATCCCAGCGCAAACCTGATCATGCTTAGGAGCGTTCTCGCTTCCGGTTTACCCGTCTGAAAGTCCAATGTTTTTCTCGAATCCATGCTGATGAGATTCGCATAGAAAAGGCAGGTCGATTCGTCATTCAATGCAGTCAATCGTGTGTCTGATCAGGGGGAAGAATGAACCCGATCTTCTCGTTTTTCCGAGCGCTCGCCGGAAAAGTGATCGTTCCACAGATCGAGAAGCGTTACAAGCAATTTGAAGCCCAGTGCCATGACGCCCGGCGCGTCCAAAAGGACGTCCTGTTCTCCAAGATCAAGCGATGCCAAGGAAGCCAATTCGGGCGAGACCATCATTTTCGCGAGATCAAAACACTTTCGGACTTCCGCCGCCAGATTCCCGTCGCCACATATGACTACTACTACCCCTACGTCAAGCAGGTCACGGAGGGGAACGTCGAAGCGATGTTCCCGCCGCGAGAAAAGATCCTGATGTATACGCTCACGAGCGGCACGACGGATATCCCGAAGCTGATCCCCGTGAACCAAACTTGGTTCGATGAGTATCGGCGCGGATGGATGGTCTGGGGCATCAAAGCATTCACCGACCACCACCAACTCTTCTATTCGAAGTTGGCGGGGATCGCGGGAAACTGGGACATGCGCCGCACTCCCACCAATATTCCGTGCGGGATGGCGAGCGGCCTTTCTGCCCGTTCGCAACATCCTCTCATCAAACTCATGTATGTGGTCCCGGCCGCGACCTTTGAAATCGACGATGCCGACGCGAAATACTATGCGGCTCTTCGTGCTTCGATCCCGGAGCCGACCGGGCTGCTACTCACCGCCACACCAGCCACCGTCGTGAACTTCGCGAAGCTGGCCGATCGTTGGAGAGATCGCCTGATCCGGGATATCGCCGACGGTACGATCGATGAAGCTTTTCCGATACCGCTCGCGGTCCGACAAGAGATCTTGAAGAAACAATCAAAACCCAATCCTGAGCGAGCGAAACAACTCGAAGAAGTCGTCTCTCGCACGGGACATCTCTATCCGCGAGATTTTTGGAATCTTGAACTCGTCGCCTGCTGGCTCGGCGGCACGGTGGGGACCTACGCGCAGAACATTTCCGAATACTACGGTGACGTCGCGCGCCGCGACATCGGGCTTCTCTGCAGCGAGGGGCGATTCACCATACCGATCGAAGACAACACTCCGTCGGGCGTGCTCGAAATTGCCAGCCACTACTACGAATTCATCCCCGAGGACGAAATCAATTCGCCCCATCCCACCATTCTCGAATGCCATGAACTCGAGGTTGGAAAGAGTTACTACATACTCATGACCACATCGAGTGGTCTCTACCGCTACCACATCGTTGACGTCATGCGCTGTACCGGCTTTCTCGGGCAGGCTCCCATCCTCGAATTCCTTCACAAGGGGCAGCGAGTCGCGGATATGGAGGGGGAGAAGATCTCCGAGTATCAGTTCGTCAAAGGGGTCGAGGAAATCACCCGATCGCTGGGCCTATCGATTACAGGATTCACCGCCGTTCCCATTAGGCCCCCCGAGTCGAACGATCGCCTTTCCTCCGCCCCATACTACGCGATCATGGTCGAACAACAGGATTTCGCAAGCGATGACCAGGCGCGAGAATTCCTCAAGTCGCTCGACCAATGGATCATCGACCGTAATCCCATGTATCAAGGGAAACGAGCCGATCTATACATCGGACCTCCGCGCCTAAGACGAATCCCCACCGGTACCTGGGCTCAGTTTGACGCCGCCCAGGTGAAAAGTCGCAAGGTGAGCGAAGACCATTACAAACACCCTTGCCTGGTTCTTGACGAGAACCTGATGTCAACGATTCCCGTTTTGAATGAGTTGCCGGCCGACCCCAGAGTTAACGTCGGATGACTCCTTCGGGGAACGGTCAGTGATGTTCATCGACGATGAATAATTTTGAGAGGTGAAAGATCAGGTCGTTCCCACGTCTCGTACGGCATCGTTTCTGCTGAAAAATGAAGTCTAGAGAATGCGAACGTGGAGCGTCTGGAACTGACGAGGAGCACGCGATGACTGAATACGAACTCCGTCCCGCGACACGAGAGGATGTTCCGATCCTCTTCGAACTGTTGCTCGACTTAGCGGAATACGAACAGCTCAAAGAGTCTGTCAAACTCACTGAAGAGACGTTTGCGGAAGCTCTTTTCGCCAAGCGTCCCTATATCGAAGCGATCTTGGCGTTTTCCGAGGGAAAGGCCGTCGGCTTTGCCCTTTACTATCACGTTTTTCCGACCTTCCTTGGAAAGCCGGCGATGTACCTCGAAGACATCTATGTTCGTCCGGTCGCGCGAGGACACGGGATCGGACGCACGCTCTTGGCCACCGTTGCACGAATCGCGCTCGAACGTGGATGCGGTAGAATCGACTGGAGCGTTCTCAATTGGAATGAACCAGCGATACGCTTTTACCAGCTATTAGGAGCACAACCGAAATCGGGCTGGACGATCTACCAACTCGAAGGAGAAGCTCTCGAGAAGACGGCAGAGCACGGGCATTCGTTGCAATCACCCGATCATTAATACGTCATGATTTACTGATCGGCATTTCCGCCTCAATGATCTCAAGGACGGGATCCGCCCAATGGACTTTGTCCGCGGGAAGTGATTGGATTCGCCGTCGAATGACTTCGGGAATTTTTCGCGTTAGCTCCTCGCTCCCTTGGGCCTCCGTCCGAGCGGCTCGAATGTCTGCAAACCCAAACGACAACGGTAATGTCGTTCCATTTCCCTCGCTATCGGTATCAACAACGAAGCTTTCCTTCTCGAAGAAGTAAAACACCACGCTATCTTTCAAATCATTGGCGGTATTGGGATGCCGTGCGTCGACCATCAATTGAGCCAGCTCAATCGCTGGATATTCGTTGAGGAATGCCGCCGCGCGGACCATCACATCGTATTGAGGCCGAAGATAGCGTTCGATGTCCACCGTGTCATCGGCACGGCTATCGACTAGATCGGCAATTTCTTCCATTCGGCGAACGACCTTCACCGCTTTATCACCTCTCGCCTCGGGGAGCGCTAAATAGACTCGCCCCGCCAAGAACGCGAACTCCATCTCGTCGCGCCCCGCATCAGAGAGCCGCATCGAAAGAATAAGATCGGCAAGCTTATCTGCTGAACCCTCTTTCTTCGCATTGATATCGTTCACTAAGATCGCCAGATCGCGAAACTTCGTCTTGTAAGGGGCAATATCGCGGCCATCCGCCTTGCTTAGCAGGCTCTCGACCTGGGCTCCCTTTCCATCCATCGCAGAGGCGAATGCAAGCTTATCGTGAATGCGGTCGATGTAACGGACGAGCTGCATATCGTCGACCACTCGCTTTTGATCGATGAAATCGACGTCCTTTTGGAGTCTTTCTCTCGCTTGCCGAAATTCCCCCGCATAAAGGAAAATGTCCGCGAGTCGTTCCTGCGTGTTGATGTAGCGCCCGCGCATTTCTGAACGCTGTTTCGGGGAAGAATTCTTTTCCGCCATCGTCGTCGTCAACGTCTTGACGAGGTCTTCGAGCAATTCCTTTGATCGCTCGGGATTGCCGCGCAGCCGTTCCGCCACGGCCATTGCCTGCTTGTCAAAAAAGATGAAGAAGGGCGCCCGCCTGTTCTCCTGCTCAATCGATTGCTGACGTCGCGCGATCGCCGATTCAAACAGCTTCACCGCATCGGCAATGTGCCAATCATCAAGAGCAAGCCACGCGCTTCGTTCGTCGAGATACGCCCGTAGCGGATGGTCCTTCGGGAGCTTGGCGGCGACCTTTTCCGCGCGCGCCAGTGATTGTTTCGCCTGCACCGCGGAGTCATTCGCCTTTCGCAGGCTGTCCGCCTCGCGTCCCAGCGTGTACACGACAAATTCGGGGTGCTCGTCTTCGATGTCCTGAACTTGTGTGACCGCCGCACGAAAACGGAGAGCGGCATCGTCATAGCGGCTCATCACATACAGAAGCTCGCCGTAATCAGCGGAGCAGAGAGCTTTGAGAAGAGGTGAGGGGACCATCTCCTCGTATCGTTTCAATGCCTCCTTGTAACAGGATTCCGCTTCTTCGACTTTCCCCTGTTTGTGAAGGGCAAGCGCCTTCACATGGAGGGCTAATGGAGTCGGCACGTTGCTGGTACCGTCGTACCACTCCGAAATGCGTGTCATCTTCTCCCGCAGGCGAGTCTCATCCATGACCTCAGGATCGGTCGGTTGAATGTAAAGAAACGAATCCTTGATCGC
Source organism: bacterium (assembly GCA_019748235.1). Taxonomy (GTDB): domain Bacteria; phylum Planctomycetota; class Planctomycetia; order Kolteriales; family Kolteriaceae; genus JAIEPU01. The sequence continues at coordinate 1,594 of JAIEPU010000191.1, read as the reverse complement.
GGGGATGCTCTGCCGAACAAGGCGTTCGAAAAGATCGTTCAACTCGAGTTGCAGATCTTGCACCTTGGCGTTTTCGCGCGCAGTCTCGATATTGCTGAGAAGCTCATCGGGCGGATCGATTCGACCGGTGAGAGGAATTTTGAACCCCGATGAATTCGGAGACATTTCTTCAGCCGCCGCCGCGCGAACGGGGGGAAGAAGCCAAGGCGTTTCCTCAAGCCACCAACTCCCGTTCAGGCCCGGCATGAGTTGGGTATAGTTGGCAAGCTCATCAAGTTGCGAGGACTCGAGCTGTGTCTTAATCTGGAATCGGCCGAAGCTTCCCGCTAGGAGCCCGATCACCAGAGATGCCGCAATCGACAAACCGACGAGCCATTTCCAACGGTGTTTCTTTGGCGACCCCTCATCCAGACCAACGGTCGCTTCCATCGGCTCACGAGAGCGTAACGGTAATGGAGTTTTTCCGGAGGGATGAGATTTTGATCGCTCAGGCTTCGTCGCGGGAGATGCTCCCGCGGTGGCGATGTCTTGCTGCGGCTCTTCCTCATCCGAGTTTCGCGCCATCGCGACGAGCCCAGCGAGATTGGCACCGTCAACGAAGGGTCGCATCAACTCCGCCAATTCGCCAGGAGTTTGAAGCCGTTCTTCGGGAGATTTTGCCAGGAGCTTCTGCAAGATTTCAACAAGTTCCGGTCGAACCATTCCGTTGAATTGAGTGACCGGAGGTGGCGTTGCCGAACGATGTGCCTCCATCAGCGATGTCAGCGTGCGGTAACGGCTACCGCTAAATGGAGGATTTCCGGTGAGCAGGTGATACAGCGTGCAGCCGAGACTGTAGAGATCCGCGCGAATGTCGACATCGTGGCTATCGTCAAACTGTTCGGGAGCCATGTACTGATAAGAGCCGATTGCGGCATTCGCGGTCAGTCGCCCGCTTCCCATGACTTCGGATTTGCAAAGCGCGAGCCCGAGATCGAGGATCTTCACCTTCCCGCTCGAGGCAACGGCAATGTTCTTCGGCTTGATGTCGCGATGAACCAGTTCGTGCTGAAAGGCGTCTTGAAGTCCGAGAGCCGCATGACGAACGATCTCGCACGCATCTTCGACGGGGATTCCGTGCAGGCGCCGAACCAATTCGTCGGCGTCGAGCCCGTCCACGTACTCCATCACGAGATAATGAACGTCCCCTGTTAGCCGGGCGTCAAGTGCTTGAACGATGTAGGGGGAATTGATGCGGCCGATCGTTCGCATCTCTCGCCGAAAGCGTTCCACGGCTCGAGGATCATCGAGCAAATGGGACGCGAGAACCTTGATCGCGACGACCTTTTGCAGATGGACGTGGAAGGCCTCATAGACAGAGCCCATCCCACCGCGACCAATGACCCGTCGGATGACGTACTCACCCAGTTGGCGACCGATGAGAGGGTCGTTGCTCCAACTTTGGTTCGTTTCCATTTCCGCACCGCGTCCCAATGTCCGCTGGTCGAAACTCCGCGCGATATCGTCATTCGAATCGTTTGACGCCATCCATTCACTTTCCGTGCGGCGATCATTTACGTCGATGCACCGAATTCGATCCTAACCGAATGAGATC
>JAIEPU010000010.1 GCA_019748235.1 bacterium | reverse complement strand
TATGATCTTTTTCGACTCGGTCGGTACAGATGCCGCGAGGTCGGTCTCGCCCGATGCGTGGTCGCCGTGCATCACTGTTCCTCTGTGTCCGAGCGAATGATCGCGATGTCTCCATCACGGGAGTCGAGAAGAATGTACCTCGAAATCGAAACAGTTGTGGGCCGGCAGATCCTTGATTCTCGTGGAAACCCCACGGTTGAGGTGGAGATTCAACTCAGCGACGGCAACGTCGGTCGAGCCGCCGTTCCGAGCGGCGCGAGCACCGGCGAGCACGAGGCTATCGAGCTTCGTGATGGTGATTCGAAAGTATATGGCGGCAAAGGCGTTCTCAAAGCCGTTGAAAACATCAATACCCAGCTCAGTCCCGCGTTGATCGGCCTCGATCCTCGCGAGCAGCGAGCGATCGATCACATGATGCTCGAACTTGATGGAACAGAGAACAAGAGCAACTTCGGCGCGAACGCCATCCTTGGTGTTTCGCTTGCCGTGGCCAAGGCGGCGGCGGCGTCCCTCCAGTTGCCGCTCTACCGCTATGTCGGGGGTGCGAATGCCTCCACCCTGCCGGTCCCCATGATGAACATCTTGAACGGCGGCGCCCATGCGGATAATACCGTCGATTTCCAGGAATTCATGATTCAACCCTGGGGAGCTCCTAACTTCAGCGAGGCACTTCGTTGGGGAACGGAAATCTTTCACGCGCTCAAGAAGGTCCTTGCGTCGAAGAAATACAACACCGCCGTCGGTGACGAAGGTGGATTCGCCCCTGACCTCAAAAGCAATGACGAAGCGTTTGAGCTCATCGCCACTGCGGTTGAGAAGGCGGGATACAAGCTCGGCGAGGAAATCTTCTTTGCTCTCGATCCCGCCTGCAGCGAACTCGCCAATGCGGCGAAGGAGAAGGGAAAGAAAGGTTACTGCTTCTTCAAGAGCGATCCCAATCGCATCATCAGTTCTGAGGAACTAATCGATTATTGGGCAGCCAAGTGCAAGCAGTGGCCGATCCGAAGCATCGAGGACGGTCTTGCCGAGGATGACTGGGATGGGTGGAAGAAATTGACCGCCACGCATGGAAAGACGGTCCAGCTCGTCGGTGACGACCTTTTCGTGACGAACACCAAGTTCCTCAAGAAGGGGATTGAAACGGGGGCGGGAAACGCCATTCTCGTGAAGGTGAACCAGATTGGAACTTTGACCGAAACGCTCGAGTCGGTCGAACTTGCAATGCGAAACGGAATGGCCGCCATCATCAGCCACCGAAGCGGTGAAACCGAAGACGCTACCATTGCGGATTTGGCGGTGGCCACGAATGCGGGACAGATCAAGACAGGATCACTTTGCCGTTCGGACCGTATCGCCAAATACAACCAGCTTCTTCGCATTGAGGAAGAACTTGGACCGGCTGCTCGCTTCGGAGCGAACACCTGGAATCGATAAGTCCTGCGATTGCAATCCAGAGATAACGCGGCAGCATTCCACTGCCGCGTTTCTCTTTAAATTCACTCAGTCATTGGTATCCTTGAGCGAAGATCCATCTCGCATCTTTGCAATCGTCACTTGCTTATTGATGGCAGAAATAAAGATTGCCGTGATTAGCGGCGCGAGTCCGCACAGAACCGCGAACGGGATCACTACTTCCCAGGGCTGGTTTGTCATGATCGCGACGATGCTCCCGACCAGTGCGGCGATTACGAATGAAAAAATGCGAAGAAATAAGCTTTCACTTTGCAGTTGCTTCTCCACGACTTGCTCTCGTCGCTCTTCCTCTTCCTTCAACTCTTGAAACGACTTGTCTGGAAAATGTGGCACGCTGGACATGGCATATCCCCCCGACGGGCGACTAATGATTCCCCGGTTGTTCGCGGGCATGACAGTTGAAGTGATTAGGTCGCAAGTCTTGCGCCAATTGCACCGGTCGTCGCCATGCGGTAAAACGCTCGGATTTAGCGCCGAATCCCCAGCGACATTGATCTCGAATGGTCCATGTCGATGTCGCGCCGCTCAATTTATGGGTTGCGAGATTCCACAACCTTGGGTTCACCGATTAGCGTGAAGAAGTGAAACCGGTCGACCTTCCATTGACGTCGACTCGGCCAATGTGCGAAGTAAGACGATGTCGCTTCAACTGAAGGATGAGACCCTTCATTCTGGCTTAACCCAATTCCGCCTGGCGTAGGAATTCCCACAAGATCCGAAAGGACAGCCACCTTTCCTCCCTTCTCCTCGGCAAGCGCGATTTGTGATGCGAGGTAGAAAGACCACCCGTGTTCTCCTTCGTTTCGAGCCACGGAAGCAAGGTTGATCACGACGATGCGGTGAAAATAAAAGGAGTTTCCCACGATCGGTCCGTCAAGCTCTTGCCCTGTAATGATGACAACCCCATGATCGCCAAGTTCCTCATTCGCCTTGGCCCCCAATGCCATCGATAGGCCTCCTTCGGTCGCAAGTATTGGCCCCGCATACCAAACGACGTTGGCCACGTATAGCAGTCCCACGAGGAGGATGGCGAGAGGAACTCGAAATACTCCCAAAGCCAACAGCCCCGTTGCCAAGCTGATCGATACCAAGGGCATTGCCAAGCAAAAACGTTCGACGTCAGAACCTTGCCAAAGAATCGCGAATAGTGCGACCGGCGCTAACACCGCACCTGAAAATAAAACGAGTCTCTTCACCGGTTCGTCGGCACGCCTCTTCCACAGACCCATCACGGCGATGACTGATAGTCCAACGAATAGCAACGCGAAAACCGACTGAGCCGCATGAGATTCGAAATCTTGCAGGGTCGAATCGCCTAAAATGATCCCTTTCATCGAACGTCCGAGGTCGCCGGTATGCACGAATCCATTGATGAAACCGATCGTCGCCCGAAACAAATTGATGAGTGCCACATTCATTTGAATGCCATGCGAACTCGATCGAAGCCACGCCCACCAAGTGAGATCACCGCGTCCGGAATCAAATGAGTAAACAACATACGCAATGATGATCGTCGCGAGCACCATTGAAAGGACAAGAGCGGAAGCTCTCGAAGTTCGGCGGAGCAAGCTCCCCTCTGCCTGTTGCGCAGCCAAGATCCACAACAAAGGAAGCGTCAAGATGGCAAGCGACCAACAAAGATAGGCTCCAACAAAACCGAGCACGGCCAGAAACCCACAGCGAGAACTCCAATCATTCTTCGCGGAACTTGGTGATTGACTGCCGAGCAAGCAAAGAATGGCTACATTCGATAACGCGATGGCGGGTGTATAGGCGGATCCGCTACCGCCATAGGAAACGCAAACGTTCGAGAACGCCACGATAGCGACCGCAAACCATGCTACCAGCGGATCCGCGACGAGTCGACGAGCGAGAGCAAACGTCGTCAAGATCAGCAATGCCGTCCCAAACGCGGAGACTGCACAAAACAATTGAAGCGGATCAAACGATATGCCGATCGAATTCGCCATCGACAGGATGAAACTGACAAGCGGCCTCCAGCCCATGTGCCCTGATTCGATCAGGATGAGCTCGCGGTCACGAACGATGCCCGCGTACCAAGCAGCATCACTGTAGAAGTGAGGGTTGGTGAGAAAGAACCAAATCGACAGCAGGCTTACGATAATCGGCTGTAATGAGAATTCACGAGCACGGGTGGATAGCCACTCACCAATTGCCGAAGATGCTTGAATAGAATTTGCTGGCGGAGACATTCGGCGATCCATGGCGGGCGACCTGGAAATGTACCGAATCACTCTAGGGATCACGCAGATCGGATGACACTCAGATTCACAATTTCATACCCAACGTTGTCGAATTAAGAATCGCGTGAATGATAACGGGCCGGACAACACACCGTCTAGCCCGTTCATTAAATCGACTTAAGGAGACAACCACTTCACCATCGTCTTGGTGACGGTGTCGGCTTCGTCCCAATGAACCCAGTGCCCGGCATTAGGCAATGTCACGAGCGTGACTTGATTGTCGACCCAGTTCCAGGTTCCGTTGAGAGCACCAGACAAAAGTGCGGTGTCCTTCAAACCGTGAAAGATCAGCACAGGACACTTTACTTGAGGAAAATCTTGAGTGGCCTCGGTGTATGGCTCTCTTGGATAGTTCGCCTTGTAATAGTTCAGCATCCCCTCTGCGCTCGAACGACCGAACGCGCCGATATATCTTTTGCGCTCATCGGGCGACTTGAACTTCAAAAAGTTAACGAATGTTTGGGGCTTCATTTTTGCCGGATCGGCTGCTTGAAACGTACGCGCGTATTGGCTGTTCTTTTGCTGCTGCGGATTCGTTGCGAGTTCATGAGCCAGTCCGCGCGGATGCGGCAAGTTGCAAATGATGAGTTTCTCGGTCAATTCAGGGTGCTGCATCGCGAACATCCACGAAACCAGCCCTCCCCAATCATGTCCTACGATCGTCGCCTTCTCGGCCCCCAAGTGTTTCAGCACCGCCGCCACATCGCCGACAAGCTTATCGACCCCGTAGTTCTCCACCCCCGTTGGTTGACCACTCAGGTTGTAGCCTCGTTGATCGATAGCCACGACCTTGAACTTCTCGGAGAGCGCGGGCATCTGATACCGCCAGCTATACCAACAGTCGGGAAAGCCGTGAATCATGATCACCACGGGTCCCTCTCCCTTGGTGACATAATGAATCTTGACGTCGCCCGATTCAGCGAAGCCCTCGGTCCCCAATTCAGTGGGCACGTCGTCCCCCTTCTCTTCCCCAGCCAGTCCTGGCAGACCGCAGGTGGTAAGCAATAACGCAACGATCAAACGAATCATGAACATCTCCTTCCCTTCGATCAATGAGTGAGATCTTAACTTCGTGAGGGAGGCGATTCTCGCGAAAAAGAAATGTACTTCCAAGTTGATCATGAAGAGATGGAGATCGTCGGGCTCCTCGGCTAAAGTAAGAACGGAACCAAAGTGCTCTTCGCAAATCGTGACGATTCCGCCGGGAAAACAACATGAGTTCGATGCTCTTTTGCGCGGTCCTGAGTCTTTCTCTCGCCGATCCCTCTGCTGAACTTCCGAAGGTCAATGACGATCGATTGACACTTGAACTCTTCGCTTCCGAGCCAAATATCGTGACGCCGACTGGAATGGCAGTCGATGGCCGCCATCGAATCTTTTGCATCGAAAGCCACACGCATCAACCTCCCGACGACTACAAGGGTCCGAAGCGAGACCGAATCCGCTTGATCGTCGACACCGATAACGACGGCAAAGCAGATCGTTTCACCAACTTCTTCGAAGGTTCATTCATGACGATGAACCTCGCGCTGGGGCCGGACGGTCATCTTTATGTCGCGGAACGAAGCGAAGTATTCGTGCTACCCGATGCTGTAAATCTCGACGTCGCGAGGGAAAAGAAAACGATCGTCAAACTCGAAACGACGGCTGACTACCCCCACAATGGAATCTCCGGATTCACTTTCGATCATGACGGAAATCTCTGGTTCGGGCTCGGGGAAAATCTGGGACGTGAATATTCGGTCGTCGGCACCGACGGAACACGCATCTCCGGTGGAGGTGAAGGTGGGAGCATCTACACTTGCCGCCTCGACGGCACCAAACTTCGTCGCGTCGCCACCGGGTTCTGGAATCCTTTCCACGTCTATTTGTCACCGTTCGGCGACTTATTCGCCGTGGACAACGACCCTGATGCACGCCCCCCCTGCCGTTTGCTTCACGTCGTCGATGGAGGAAATTATGGGTTCAAGTATCGACATGGCAGAAACGGTATTCATCCCTTTCATGCGTGGAACGGCGAACTCCCCGGCACGTTACCGATGGTGGCGGGGACCGGTGAAGCACCGTGTGCCGTCGTCGGTATTGATGCCCCCGGTTGGCCCGCCGACATGCAGCATGATCTATTGGTGACCTCGTGGGGAGATCATCGTCTTGAACGATATAAGCTCGAACCGTTTGGTGCATCCTATCGTTCGACGCTGGAACCAGTCGTCACTGGGGGCGAGATGTTTCGGCCGGTTTCCATCGCATTTTCGCGCCCCGGAGAACTCTACTTCAATGATTGGGTAGACAAATCGTACCCCGTTCACGGCAAAGGAAAGATTTGGAGGCTTAAAGTCAAAGAGGGTGTCAATGTCGTGACACCGACTGAGTTCAAGCCGGTAGCGCCGCGCGAATCACTCAGGAAAATCCCGGTCACCCCTGCGGATTTGGATAAGAGTGTTCCTCCTATCGCACGGGCCGACAGCCTTCGCCGCTCGCAGGAAAAGGACTGTTTACCAGCACAGAAAGAAGCCCTCCTCGATCACGATCCTTTTATCCGTTGTGCCGCCCGGGATGGATTGGGCCACGTATTGACGACAGACCAAGTGGTCGATTCATTTCGGAAGTCGTCCCCGCCTTCCCGCGTCGAATGGCTTCTCATTCTTCACGACACCGGCGCCGATCCGAATCTCGGCTTCATGAAGGATGCTCTGAAGGGAGGAGATCCTGATACACAGCTAGTGGCGGTTCAATGGATTGGTGATCGTCAGTTGAAACAGTTTCGCGGGGACATCGAGGGAATGCTTTCCTCCAGAATTCACTGGACGCGAACATTGTTTGAATCGACGCTCGCCACGCTTGATCTTTTGGAACATGGAAAGACGACGCCCGAAGCAGGCGCTTCCTTCGCGATTCGATTTTTGGAGAAAAAGGAGATCGATCCCGACGCGGCCCGCTTCGCGCTTCGCGTCATTCCCCCGAGTAATCCCTGGCTGACAGCGGACCGTTACAAGCAGCTCATTGCTTCCTCACAGACCGCGCTCGAAGCGATTCGAAGCCTGCGCGAAAGCTCGATCCCTGAGCGGCAAAAGATGCTGGAAGAAATCATCGCGGATCGAGATCAGTCCGACGAAGTTCGCGCGGAAGCTATTCTCGGCTTGGCGTCGACTCCTCTCGATAACGACCTCTCCGTATTCTTGGTGGATGTCGCGGAGAGTGGTTCTCCTCTGATCAAGCAAACGGTGGCGCGCTTGATGGAACGAAAGCAAACGACGCGTTCCTCGACGAAATCACCCGCATCTGCCACTAATGAGGACGTTCAAAAGGTTGCCGAATTGCTTGTTGAGCATGGGGACCAAAAGGCGGGAGAACGGCTCTTTTTTGATCCGGGGGGACCGGGTTGCTATCGCTGCCATCAAGTCTCCGGTCGCGGCGGCAAGGCGGGGCCCGACTTATCAACTATCGGTCAAAATAAAAATCGACGTCGGCTGGTTGAATCGATCATCAAGCCCAGCCAAGAGATAGCTCCGATGTATGTTCCATGGTCCATCGTTACTGCCGATGGTCGAAGCCAATTCGGAGTGCTGGTCCGCGAAGAAGTGAAAGGAGAGCAGTTCTATGTCGGCTCTGATGGGAAGGAGTTCATGCTCATGCCGACGGACATCGACGAGCGCCACGCTAGTCGCGAGTCGATCATGCCGCAAGGCCTGCTCGATCAAATGACAGACGGCGAAAGAAGAGATCTCATTACCTTTTTGGAGTCTCTGGAGTGAGCCGAAAACCTCGTCCCTATCGAACTCTCGATTCTCAACGCATTATCGATACAGCGGCGAAACTCTCTTTGCGTATTACGGAGCGATTTCCCAATTCCGGCCTCAGCCGGGTGGCAACCGAACTGGAGACGATCGCCCGCGAAGCAGCGACTCGAAGCGCGGCCATCCAACGGCCGAACGTTACTCTGCGCATCGCCACGCTGGCCGTGATCGTGATATTAGCTGCGATCATCGTTCTATTCATTCGTGGCATCAAGCCCGACACCGTTGATAAGCATCTTTCCGATGCACTCGACGTGGCTCAGTTCGCGGAGTCGACGATCGGAACGGTCGTCTTCATCGGTGCCGCGATTCTGTTTCTCATCACCATTGAGATTCGCATGAAGCGAGGCCGTGCGCTTGAGGCGATTTACGAACTTCGTTCACTCGCGCATGTCGTCGATATGCACCAGCTCACGAAGGATCCCGAGCGGCTCGTTGCCGGCAACTCGACGAAATCGTCGCCGCAGCGAACGATGACCCCCTTCGAGCTGGGACGTTATCTCGATTACTGTACCGAACTCCTATCGCTCACGAGCAAGATCGCCGTGCTTTACGTCCAAGGAATCAAGGATGACGACGTGCTCGATGCCGTTGACCAGATCGAGACGTTAACGACTGGTCTTTCCCGCAAGATCTGGCAGAAGATCGTCTTTCTCGATCGGATCAGACATCGGGCGGCCGACACGCCGTTAACGTAACTCGCTTCGTGAAGGTCCGTTTAATCCGACGATAACGGCGATAAGGGCTGATTTCGTGCTGAGAAGCCGAACATCGCCCCCTCTGTGTGTCTCAATGACAGCTAGGATAAACTCAAGATCTTTTGCAATCTGAGTCACGGAACCTGAGATGGCGCGAACGGCTTCGATCGACAGGCAGACCAAAGAAACGCAGATCCAGTTGTCCATCAACTTGGACGGGACCGGCACATCAAAGATCGACACACCGGTCGGCTTCCTGAATCACATGCTCGATCTGTTCGCCAAGCATTCCCTCATCGATCTCGAAGTGACGGCGAAGGGGGACACGCATATCGACGACCACCACACGGTCGAGGATATCGGCATCTCGCTCGGTCTAGCGCTGGTGGAGGCACTTGGCGACAAGCGCGGCATCCATCGTTACGGATCCTGCGTCCTTCCAATGGATGAGACGCTGATCACGACGGCACTCGATCTGAGTGGCCGGGTCGCTTTCGTTTGGAAGGTCTCGATTCCAAGCGAGAAGATTGGCACGTTCGACACGGAACTCGCTCGCGAGTTCTGGAACGGAGTGACTTCCTATGGCCGAATGAACTTTCATGCCCTGCTTCATCATGGCGAAAACTCGCACCACATTGTTGAGGCGCTCTTCAAGTCGGCCGCTCGAGCCCTGCGTCAAGCAGTGACAATCGATCCCCGTGCCGCCGGGCAAGTTCCATCGACCAAAGGGGTTATCTAAGAGCGGTAGGCGCTTGGCGCGGCTCGACTGTTAAGACAGCGAGTTCGGGCAAATTGCCACATCTTTACCTTTAATCTTGAAACCGCTGGAGATCCTGGTAGTAGTAATATCGAGGAGCGTGCTTAATTTTCCCCGGCACCTATGTCCCACCGTAGTCCCCTAAACATGGTTTTCACCCGAACCTTACAAGCATGGACGGCCGCCATTTCGTGCGCGGTGCTGCTTGTGTCGTCCGTGGGATTACCTCTGCCTACCATCGCCACAAAAGATGGATCCAAGCCATTTCCCTGTTTGAAGCGTGCTTGCGGCTGCCAAACGGCGGATGACTGCTGGAAAAAGTGCTGCTGTTTCACCGACGAAGAGAAGCTGGCCTGGGCGCGGGAAAATGGGGTCACTCCCCCGGACGAGGTCGTCGCCCGCGTGGCCGCTCGGCGAAGCCAACCTGATCCATTGGCAGAGAATTCGGGCTCTTGCTGTCACCGTACCGCCAAGTCTTGCTGCCATGAAGCGAAGTCAGAATCAACGAACGGGTCATGCTGTCATTCGACCAAACCCGCGAAAGATTCTGGAGTCTCCTCCACCGAAGTGAGATTTGTCGTCGCGTTGGAGGCCGCCAAATGTAGCGGCGTGCAACTCTCGTGGATTTGCGTGAAAGTCGGCATGACTCCCCCTGCCCCCGTCATCGGTCCGACGTTAATGGCGGGCCTCGTCACGTGGTTCGACATTCTCGACAGGGAATCAGACTCCCTTCCTACGGAGCCCGTCGCTCCACCACCTAGAATCCTCTCTCTCGCCTAATCTCGCTCCCACTTGATGGAGGCATGGCGTTGTCGACCATTGCATCGTTGATGCATGATTTCGATGGCAACATCCTTTTCAAGTAGAGTGTGAATTGGCATTTACTCCGCGATCATCATGACCGGGGAGACTCGTTACCAAGGGTAACGTCGTCACCTTGAGCCTAACTAACGATCGCTAGATCAACTGTGTGACACCTTAATGGTCGTTGGCTCCCTAAGCCGACCCGAACATGCTCCCACGCCGAATCTTATATCGCACGCTCCTCAATCGTGTGATGGACACGGGCGTGGGGGCGCCAATGGGAATGTCACGCACACACACCTTTACTCGATCGAATGAGTGACACTCACCCACTGCAATACCACGAAATTAACCCGCCTTTGAGAGAGGAATTTTACATGTTCTTTTCACGTTTCGCCTTCACCATTGCTTGCCTTGTCACCCTGGCTTCGACGGCGATGGCTCACGGACCGCAAATCCAGATCACCAATACCGGCGACAAAATTGTCACTCGGAACATCTTCAGTGATGAGCCGTACACACCGCTGACCGATCCCATTTCGGTGTATGTGCTTCCGCTCAACCTCGAGCCGAACGGCACGTACTATGTACAGCCCAACGATGAAATCAACGCAGGCACCGGCCTCCCCGCATTTCCGTCGGGACCAGGCATCACCTATGGTCTTGGTTCCACATTCGCGTCCGGCTACCGCTTCACGTTGAATTTGGTTGATGGCCTCAAGCTTTGGAATGGAACCACGTGGGTAGATCCAGGCACCGAACAGATTCAAGCCTATCGCGGAAGTGAAACTGCCCCGACCGCTTCCGCGATCACTTCGGACAGCAGTCCATTCGCAAGCTTCAATTTCTCCAACATCCCCGCCAATTATGCGGCAAGTGCCCACTCGAGCGTGAGCTATCGGCTTCTCGGCGATGGTGTCAGTGGAACGGCTGCAAGTGACGATGGAATCTATTTGCTCTCGATGCAGTTATCGAGCAATCAACCCGGCTTAGCCTCGTCCGATACCTTCTACTTCGTTCTCTACAAGAACGTCGGACGGGCCGAAGCGCTCGAAGCAGTCCAATCACTAGGAGTCAGTCCAGCGGCGGTTCAGGTTGTTCCCGAAGTCGGATCGATGACTCTCATGGGGCTTGCCGGACTCACGATGGTAGGTGCCGTTCTTCGCAAGCGATGGATCGCCCGCGTTTAGTTCAACCTCTACAGCCACCACTGTTTCATGTCGGGCAGTGGTGGCTTACTCCGCTCGACATGCTGCTCTAACTCGCCAAGATTGACTCGCATTACCGAAGGAGACTGCCTCATGCGTCGCCAGTACCTTCTCACCACTCTCTGGGTGATTTGTACGATTACCGCTTCATCGACATCGATCTCTGCACATGGCCTGGTCGATATCGACTACGTCAACAACAAGATCATGATCAATCCCGGACCCAATGGCCTTGTGTTTTGGGATGCAAACGAAGGACCGTATATTCAGTTCGGGTTCGCGAGCGATGGAATCGGACCAATCGCCACGAATTCGGCCGGTGGCCATCTCATCGCGGGAGATGTGATTTCGCTGCAAGTCCTTGGCCCGTTGCTCTATGACCCGGGCACCGGAGTATTCGGCTCGGCCGGGACTACTTCTGTTCAAATACAGCCGACCAATCAAACCGTGACGGGAACGACCGGGGAATTGTCGCCGGTCGCTTGGGCGACCGTTCAAGCGAATGGATTCATCCATCAGCATTACAGCTTTCAGTTCACGAACGAAATCGCTGGTGTCTATGGGATCGAATTTCGCCTGTTCACTAATCGAGCCGGCATTGCTGCGTCGGATCCGTATCTCCTGCTCTTCAATAACGGCGTCGCCGAGGAGGATATGCCCACGGTGATTGACAACTTCGGAGGCATTCTCGCTCCTGGGCTGCTCGGCGATTTGAATCTTGATGGGTTCGTCGGACAGGATGATCTGAACATTATCCTGGGTCTGTGGGGACAACATGTCTCCGCGGGAACCGTGGGAGATATCAACGACGACAACTTCATCGGCCAGGATGACTTGAACGTCGTACTCTCCGAATGGGGCCAAGGAACACTCCCCATGTCAACGCTCGCCCTCAAATCGCAAGCGGTTCCCGAAGCTTCTTCGTTTGTTCTTACCTCGGCCATCGGTCTCGTCGGCCTTTGCCTTTGGCGGCGTTCCGGTCAGAACGTTGCTACTTGTTGCTGCTCCTAAGAGAATCCCTCCGACTACATCCCACCTTAAAACGAAATGGAGTGAACCATGAAACTGACTCTCACCGCACTCGCGACTCTGTTCGCATGGTCAAGCCTCGCTTCCGCCGCCATCATCGGCAGCTTCACGCCGATTACCAGCGAGGCTTCGACGACGCCCCCGGCTGGTTATGTGTCGCAAAGCCTGACAGTGAATGCGACGACCGATTGGCTTGCTTCCAACTTGATCGTAAATCTGAGCCAGGGTTCGATCTATCAGGACGCATTGATTTCAGGATACGGCCCGCCCAGTTCGGTCCTCGTCGGTGTTCTCCCGTCGACTCGTTGGGATACCTATGTGACCGGTTCGCTCGGACTCGACGGCGGAGCCCCTGCTTCGGCAGGCGGCGCGGTAGACCTTGGCGGGAACCCGGCCTCGACATTCTCGACGAGCCATATCGATCTCAACTGGTTCACGACGTCGACCAACGACATCGGCACGTTTTCTCTGGGACGCTTCACCCTTTCCAACAATGCCCAAGGAACGTTTTCGCTGCGACTCGACTCGCTCGGCCAAACGGCACCTTTTCTTCTCACGGGTGAGATCAAGAATGGTTACTTTAGTGCTGTTCCAGAAGTCAGCACTTCAGTTCTTTGCGGCATCGTCGGTTTGATGATTGCCGGCGGGACCGGCATTCGTCGTTTCATCGCGAAGAAAGCCTAATCTGTTTGAAATGTGCTGGGCCGCGGCACGATCGAGGGTATCGCTTGATAACATCAAGCGGGATCGAGTCGCGGTCCGCTATGGTGATCAATCAACGATGTGTTGTTCAAAGCTTTTGAAAAGATCTCTTAGCGGAAGGATTCGTGCGATGCGCAAACTTCGAACAGCTTTCACGCTCATCGAGTTACTCGTCGTCATCGCGATTGTCGGGCTATTGATGGCGCTTTTGTTACCTGCCCTCAATGCCGTCCGCAACTCAGCCGCATCGCTTCAGTGCAAAACCAACATGAAGCAGATTGGTACCGCCCTCGCCGCCTACCATTCCACCCACTCGTGTTTTCCCCTGACCATGACGGACAGCATGCGAAACAAATCCGGTCTTTGCGGAACCGGCCTTTACAGTTGGATGGCTCAAATCCTTCCGTACATCGAACGGCGTGACCTCTACGATCAGCTCAACTTCGACGTCGTCATGTCGGACGATTGTCGAAATACGGGACCGATCAGCAATACGCATCCAAACGCCACAGTGGCAAGAGCGACGATCGATCTCTTCATCTGTCCGTCGGATTATTGGCTTTCAGAAACGAAAATGGGGAGTGCGAATCCGGGCAACAATAGCTACATCGCGAACCTTGGCTGGCCTCCGGAATCGACGGGCATCGCGGGTGAGCGAGGGGTTTCTTCGACCACGGGGACGGCCCCCTACAACGGCCTTTTCTGTGTGGCATCCATCGCCACCAATCCAGATGCGGCCTCATGGCATCCGGGTGGTGCCGTCTCATCGCGCGACGTTACCGACGGGCTTCAATACACTTCGGCGGTCTCGGAACGGCTCATCTCACGCGATGCCAATCCGCTGAACAGCACCGACGAACGGCGAAAGTTCTTTTGCGGTTGCGTGAATGAACGAATGCCAGCGACTCAGAGACAATTGAGTGACGGCTGTTACATGGTGCATGTAGAAGACCCGCAATATGCCGTCAACATTGGGCAAGCGTGGATCTCTGGGCATCAGTTCGTCGCCAACACCTACATGCACGTCTTAACGCCGAACAAGCGGAATTGCTACATCCCCGAAGGCCTGCGAGACGGTGACTGGTGGGTAACGCCGAGTAGTCAACATCCGGGTGGAGTCCATGTGCTCATGGGTGATGGGCACGTGCAATGGATCGATAACGGTATCAATGAAGAAATCTGGTGGGGAATGGGAAGCCGTGACGGCAAGGAAGTTAAAAGGCCTGATGAATCTTAGTGGAACCAACGACGACGATGATGACCGGCGATCCTTCCGCGAATCTGGTCACTCATCGTCTGATTCGTCAGACTCAGGTGTGTCGAAATCATCATCAAGTGGTTCAAACCCAGCCCATGCGGAATCCGGATTAGGTTCCACCGTTATCTCGTCATCCAATGATTGATTAAACCGTTCGAGCAGTTCCCCTTCTCCCTCGAACCCCTCGTCTTCCATGGCAATCGCGCCGCTCGTTGGTTCCTCGCCGAGCATTCCCTCGGGAGGGGCGCTGTTGTCCGCCATCGACATATTCTCGGAATCATCGCCATACATGAGGGGTTCGTCACGCGGCGGAAAGAAGATGATTTCCTCGGTCGTGGGATCATATTCAACCCATGCGCGCCGCCCTTTGATGAGTTCGAGTGTCGCGAGGAATTTACCGATGATTTGCGGCTTGGCATTCTGCGTACCGAGCAGATCTCGAAACGTAATCCCATTTATACCTGCTGCTAAAATCAACTCTTCGAGCCGGTTCATGTAGACCGGAAGAGGCGTCGGATCCTTCTCCACTGTATCGGTGACCGGAACGATGTTTTCACGCATCAGTCGGCTAAATGCGCTCACCAGGTCCCATAGTTCGAGTTCGCGAATCGGCTGTTTGGTCGGATCGAGCTTCGATAACGCTAAGTCGGAAGCTTGACGGGGGAGTCGACGTTGCTGCTCTATCGCTCGTTCGCCGAGCATGGTCGCGGCTTCGCGGAAACGCCGATATTCCAAAAGTTGCTTGACGAGTTCCTGCCTCGTTTCGTCCGCCTCGATCTCCAGTTCCGATTCCTCGACGCGCGGCAGAAGGTGCCGGCTTTTCGTCTCCATCAATGAACTGGCAAGGATGAGAAAGTCACCCACCTCTTCAATGTCGATCGATCCTTGGAGTTCACAGCCGTCAATATACCGGCGCGTGATTTCGCCGATCATCAGTTCCAAAATGTCGATCTCTTGCTGACGGACGAGGACGACCAAAAGGTCGAGCGGACCGTGATAGAAATCGAGATCAACGTGGAATATCGGCACAGAGGACCTCTCGCCAAGAGCGGCCGTTGGTCGAACCGCTCGTACTCCCAAGAGCGAATCTTAAGTCATCATTGATTCTAATTTATGAAGCAGTCAAAAGGCGAGTGCCATCTCTTTCGACTCAATGCGAAGTTCTTAAATCGACTACTACCATCACGCATCATGATCGTTGCGATTAGCGGCCGTTATCTAGGACCGGAACCGGCCTTCCAAAAGCGACCACGGGGCGGACTCCGCTCCCATTCCAATCGACAGATCCTTGTGACCCCATTGTCGGAGCCTGATTTTCACCCCTGAAATAGTTCATATCCGGAGGAGGCAGAGATTCATCTCCTCGGCGCGGCCGGTATTCAGCGCGGCGATCGGCTAACATCGGTTGGTCGAACTGCGGATCGGGAAGCTGGCGGTCCTCGTCAAGCTGATATCCGGAGTAGAAATCCCGTTCCCCGCGCCAGTCACGAATGAAGCGGTCCTTCGATGCCAGCGTCTTGATCGGCCAGCGGTAAGACTCCCAAAACGCGAGTTCATGGCGAGCGTCATTCGTTGGCTCTCCCAACACAGCCGCGCGGTAGACCCCCGAGGCGAAGCCCGCGCTTCCATACCGAGACCAAGAGTGAACCAAGATCGGCTTTTCCGCCTGACGATAAGTGTCGAGAAGAGCGGCAACTTCGTTTCGATCAGGTTCGCTCGTCCCAAGGTCGATATCGACCTGTTTGACTCCGAGACGCTGGCAAACCTCCTGCTCCGAGCGATACCACTTCTTGTCTGGATCGGGTCCACGCAGATTCACGACTGTCTTTATGTTTTTGTCACGTATCGTCTCTTCGAGTTGAGACGCGGAAAGTTGGCCGGCTCGGTAGAGCTGCCCTTCGTGAACCGACCGAACGCTGCTGCAGCCGGCTAAAGAAAGGGCCAGTAATGCCCAAACGCCTAGCCTCATGGCCGGTCTCCTTCCAAGGAAGTCTCTCTCGATCTTTTTCGCTGTCCCAGGCGCGATTGCCGCTCGTGATGGCGACCAACAATCGTGGCGGTTCTGGCGCAATCGACTCACCTCGGATGTTTCGACTAGAACCAAGAGCCGACTTCACCCAATAGTCCGATTTATCCGAAAGGGAGGATTATTCGCATTGTGCAGGGATTGACGATTATGCCTAATTTAACGCACTGCCCCTGGAGCGGGCTCGATGGGAAGAAACTGCGCGGAAACCCCCATGGGACGAGGAGCGTCGACCGGGTATCCCGCCCTCCGAAGCATGAGGAGGGTCGGAGGCTGCTGATTGGCGATGTTGCCGCCGGAAAGTGAAAATGGCTCCGAAAGTCCGAAACGGCTAACGACGTCGTTCAAGTTCAATTCTTTTCGCCAATCCTCAGGTCCCAGCTGTCGCCGCGCGCCACTGGCGGCGGCGGTCATGTCGAGTGCCACTTCTCCCCAAACAATTGCAAACCCGGTAATAAAGGCATCCTTGCCAGTCCATTTGGGGAGCGGAATCTTCGATCCACTGTTGGTCGCAATGGAAAAGAGAGGAGATGAACCGTATCCGAGGATCAATGATTCATTGACGTCGAGACGTTCCAGTTTAGGCAATTCGGCACCCGCGCGGTCAGCCGACATCGAAACGAGCGATTCCCCCAAAAGTAATGTGCATCGATTCAACGACAGTGCTGCGAATGAACCTGCCGGTGATGCGGCATTGCTACTCATCGTTAAGAATGGCCGAGCGGACAGAAGGAAGGAATCAGTCAATTCCGTCTCGAATCCGCCGCTCCCCATCAGCCGCACAATATTCCCAGAGGTTCGGACTGATGATCGCGATAGCCGAATCTTCGCGGGAGCGGACGTATTCGACGACCCCGGCCGCCATTGAGCCAATGTCGCCCGCGATCTCATCTGTTCAATGTCAATGTGAATAGGAGAATCGTCGATCGCCACTTCTCCTCCCGCCTCAATGTCGAAAACCGCAACGTCTTTTTCGCCGTCGGTTCGAGCGACCATCGGCAATCCATGAACCTCAAGCTTGGATTGGGACGAAACACGAATCATTGATGCACTCGGTTCAGAACCGGCCTTCGTGCCATCGAGAACGAGAATTGGCGAGTATCCAGCAGCCGCCCGAATCGTCACGCGAGGCGCCGAGATCACAACATCTGTTGCCGAGACGGCGCCATTCGCTCGAATCTCGATCGTCGCCTCAGACGTGACCGAGTCGCATGCCTGCATTAGTTTGTTGAATATGCCCGCATCGATCGAAGCCTTCGCGGAGGGATCAACAATGACCACCGAAGGCTTCGCCGGAGTCGGCAGGGGAACGGGCGATACGGACTCTGGAGTCGAGTTTGATGCCGAAGGAGTTTCAACCACCTCAGGAGCGGTGGCATAAATGTCACCCCAGGGCGAGATGCGAAACCCGATGGGCTCACTACCCCGTCCCTGGAATTCAGATTTCAAGCGAAGCCGACTGACTGCCTCGAGTCCTGTTTCCGCTGAAAGTGGCAGGGGCTTGTCTGTGTCCGACATCCAAATCATCTGTTGCGACTCAACGGCTGTCAGCGAGGTCTCTTCGAATCCGAGTTGACGGGCCTGACCCAAACTCGTGGCGATAGGGCTTCCTCCTCGAAGAATCGTCAAGGGATTGAAGCCTTGCAGCAGGTTTTCGCGGCCGCTCCACCAATGATCATCCGCATTGGGCCATGACCCATCGGTCGTGAACTCCGCGAATACCGCGGGGCGATTCGTCAAACGACTCGACGTGGAGAAGACCGAATCATGCACTTGGAGACGGACACCTCCGAATCGTTGAATGCGGAACATGGTGGAGGCCGTTGTTCGAACCGTCGAGTGCTCGATCGCGAATGCAACGTCTCCCAGTCCCTCAAGTCGAAAAGGCAATCGACTCAATTGATCCATGCCGCATTCAATCAACTCGATTCGAACACCCGCGTTCGAGAGGACACGGATCACCTCGTCGGCCCCAAGAAAGAATGATTGCCTCGCTTCGAACGAAGCCTCCTGACGACTTTCAGACGACTCAATCTGAATGGCGGCGATCGGCTGCTCGCGAGCAATGTTACCCACGCGCAGGAAGCAGTCATTCATGTGAAGACCGCCTCCCATAATGCTGAAAATGCTTCGTGGAACGCTGGACTCGACAGGACTTTCAACGATCCAGGCGATTCGGTGGAATTCGACTCTCTCCTTTCGAACGCGAATCAGGCTCGATCCCACCAACGAAGTCTCTTGCGGCGTCGGCCAACTGTTCGATTGAAGCACAATTTCGACCAGACCGTTTTCGAAAGCCGGCTCAATACGAAGCCGTTTATCAATGATCAGCTGACTGGTACCCGTCGAATCCTTCGTTGAAGTCGCCGAGATGACGTACTTCGTCCCCGTCAGACGGAGAGCGGTACCAGGCTCCGCCTGCTTGATCGCTGAAAAGAGATCTTGATCCGCTGCCACCAAAATAGATTTCAGCGGACGAAGCGTATCTTCGACAACCGGCTTACTACTTGCCGACTCCTTCGGTTTGAGCAATTCGGGCGCGGGACGCGGAGCCGACGCCGGCGCGTTCGACGGCACGGCGGTATCCTCAACCGTGGGCTTTATAGCCGGAGTCAACGGCAACATCGGCTGAGAGGGTTTGTCGATCCACGCATAAATTCCAATCGCCGCGAATAGTACGACGAGCGGCGCGAGCCACGAAACTTGGTTCTCCCAGAAATGAGTTTGTGGTCGATAAACGGCCGAATAGCCCTGTTCATCCGGAAGAGGAACATCAAGCAAACCGGCCACCGCGCGAAGATCATCGATCAACTCCGCGGGATGCTGATAACGATCCTTCGGCTCCTTGGCGAGCATCTTCAAAAGAATCGCGACCACCGGCTCGGGCAAATCGGGCGCGAAACGCCGCGGGTCGGGAACCGCGTCATTCTGATGCTGAAGGATCTTTTGAAGAGCACTCCCCTTGTTGAAGGGAGGTCTTCCCGTGAGCGCGTGATAGAGCGTGCAGCCGAGCGAATAGATGTCGCTGCGCACGTCCGCATCACGCGGATCAAGAGCTTGCTCCGGCGAAATGTAATCGAACGTGCCGAGCGTGACTCCTGCTTGCGTCAGTTCGCTGGCGGGCGATGATTGCTGGAAGAAATTTCGAGCGAGCCCCATATCGACGAGCTTGGCGGTTCCATCGGGCGTGAGAATGATGTTCGACGGTTTAATGTCCCGATGAACAACGCCGCACGACGCAGCATGCGACAGACCTCGCGCGATCTGAATGCCGATGTTCACCACGAGTGCGACGCTGAGCCGTCCGCTCTTCTGAATCTTTTGGCGGATGTTCTCTCCCTCGACATACTCCATCGCAATGTAGCGGAGACCTTTGTCGAAGCCGAAGAAGTAAACTCGCGCAAAGTGACGATCGTCGAGCCGCGCAGCCGCCTTCGCCTCTTGTTCGAATCGGCGACAGATTTCCGGATCGTTGCTCAATTCCGGCGAGAGCACCTTAAGCGCGACCAATCGATCGAGCCTGGTATCACGAGATCGAAAGACGCGCCCCATCCCGCCGACGCCAATGCTGTCGAGCAGTTCGAAGTGATCAAGCCGCGCGCCGAGCACATGGGGAGAAACGTTGCCCGCTTCCGGAAGCGCGCCGGCAGCCAGAAGTGCCGAATGTGGTTTAACCTGGGTCGGAGCTTCATCCAGGCCGGGGTATGATGAGCCAGCAGCCGCCTCTGGATCATGAATGAGCGGCAATGATGAGTCATCGCCTGATAGGCTCGTCATACGTCCGCTTGGGCTGGATGCCATGTTGAGATTGTTCTCGATACCAACGTTTCTCGGCCGATCAGCCCCTCATCCATACCACGCGGGCATTTGTCGATCCGAGGGACTGACTCTCTTGTTAACGACTGTCTAACGGGCGAAATGCTCACTGGAAACATACCGAACAGCGGGCAAACTGGATGAATAATTCATCCGCGCACACGACTCACGGGTCTCACTCGACCGGAATGATCATTACGGAGACGAACACCCCTTGTTCGAGCCGGACGAGTTCGGCGATCAATTCGCGACGGACGAAATTATGCCACAATGACTTGCGTCGAATCCATCTTACCCGATTTAGCACAGTTCCGCAATCCGGATGACCTTTCGGAAGAGGGTGCGATTTGACGCAGGCCAAAATGTCAGGATGCGTCTAAGTAAAGGTCAATTCAAGCCTTCCGCATTTTCCGCCCACCTGTCGTAAAGTTCCGGTCAAATTGCGGCGAGTTCCTTGCCCACGCAACCGTCTCGGGGAAAGAATGAGACGGAAGACTCTCATCAATTTGCGAATAGCCCCATGACCATCGGATGCATCACCCTACTTATCGCGATCCTGGCGTCCGAGATTCGGTCTCCCGCGCCGCTTCCTTCGCCTGACTTGGGCCAACTGGTCAAACAGATCATCATCGAAAACGTGCCGCTCATCATCGATGAAAAGAAGGGATGGGGAGATCAGGCTCATATTTTCGACGGCTTCAAAGTTAGCGGAAAAGGTTTCAAGGCGCGAATGGAGCCCCGGAAGAAGTTGGTCAATCATGGGCTTTGGAAACATTACAGGATCACCGTCATCGATCCGCCGCGCGATTTAGTCGTTCGTTTTCCGCGAATGGAATACTTGAAAGGAAAGGGTATCGCCTTCACCGTTGAAGTGCTGGTCCATGCGCATGGCTACTTCAACATGCAGCAGCATAGCAACGGGGTGCAGGTCTTTAGCGCTGCGACTGAAGCAGAGATGGACCTCCGGATCGTTCTCGAAGGGATGATTGGCATTCGAATCGAACCGACCAACTGGCTCCCCGACCTCCTCCTCCAGCCGCGCGTCGACAGAGTGACGCTTGAACTTCCGAACATTGATGTCGAGCGATTCGGAAAGCTAAAGGGAAGGCTCGTTCATGAAACCGGCGATTCTTTTCGCCGTCTCCTCGAAGACAAGCTGAACGACAAAGAGGACAAAGTGCCAGCGAAGATCAATAAGGAGATCGCGAAAAAGTGGGACGAGGGAATTCTGAAGATCTCACTGACGAATTATCTGCGAAGTCAAAACATCACACCCTAGCGGAGCATCCTTCGAGGAGTGACGCCCGCCGGTACACCTCTTGATGCTGAGTGTTCATGCATAGCGCGATTCCGCCGCCGCTGAACTTACCTTGTTGAAGCAAAGACGACTCGTTCGGCACTGGCGGAGATAAGGAACAAAAGGACGGCCACGCCCGCGAGTGCAATCGGTAGCGTCGATGCCTCGGCGACGAATCCAATCAAAGCGGGCCCCAGCAGCAGACCGGAAAAACCAAGCGTCGTAATCGATGAAAGAGCGATTCGCGGCGGCGTATTTGGTAAGCGTCCCGCGATGCTGAACAACACGGGAACGATATTGGACGCCCCGAGTCCGACCATCACGAAGCCTGCAAATCCTGCCGCTCCCCAGGGCAACAACACCGCGAGCATGTAACCAAGACCCGCGGTGATTCCTCCTAATTGAAGCATTCGCACCGGGCCGAAGTACTCGTTCAACTTGTCACCGGACATCCGACCCGCCGCCATCGACACCGAGAACACGGAGTAGCCCAATCCCGCGATTCCCTCTTCATAACCGCGTGAGAATTTGAGGAAGACCGCGCTCCAGTCCAACATCGCTCCCTCCGCGAGAAAGGAAACGAAACAGAGTAATCCGATGAAAAGAACCGCCCCCTTCGGCCAAACAAAGTGATGATCTCCCTGATCCCCTTCCTCAGCGCATCGAAGCAGGTACGTGGATTGCCATGCCACAATCATCGCGATAGCGATCGAGACAATGATCGAACAGGTCAGCACGGGAACACCAAAGGCCAGCAGTATGCTGACGCCCGCCGATCCAATCAGCCCACCGATGCTGAAAAGACCATGAAACCCGGACATCAGTGAACGCCCCATTCGCTCTTCAATGACCACTGCCTGAGCGTTGGCGGAAACGTCCATCATTCCCACCACCAGACCGAAAATGAACAGTGCCAATGCCAACGTCAAAGGTGTCGGGGCAAGGATCAATGTCGGCAGCGAAAGACACATCAATAGGCCGGAAACCAGAACAACGTTGCGACTCGTGAATCGATGAATGAAGTATGCGGTGAGTGGCATCCCAATAATTCCACCCGCACCCATCGCCAAGAGGATGAGCCCTAGCCCGGCATCATCGAGTTGAAGCTCTGTCTTGGCGAAGGGAATCATCGGAGCCCAGCTCGATGTGCTGACCCCGACAGTGAGGAAGATGAACCGAGCTGCTTGACATGCCGATTGGAGCGGCGGACTTCCGTGCACGGCAACGATCATGAGGACTCCACGGGCAGGACAAAACGGAAGGCGACCCGGCTGAGTATGGCAAGTTATGGGATTCGTGGAATGAGACAAAATGACCGTGGCCGATTCCCCGAGAATGACTCCCTCTCAGGATCGTCGTGCGGTAAAACATGAGACGTCATACCGTATCACTTGGAAACGCTCACGAGAGACTTTCGGCGGGGAAACGCCAGACGACAGGAACGATTCGATGAAGACAAGATCGCTCACGTTTCAGAATGCGAATGATGTGATCAACGAAATCGAACGGCTTAAGACGTCTGGCTATCAGCGACTTGGTAATTGGTCACTCACGCAAATCTGCGAGCATCTCGATAAAACAATCCAAATCGGACTGAAGGGAAGCGACTTTCGCCTTCCCTGGATCCTTCGGGCAACGATGGGCAAGTGGATTCTTACTTGGGCTCTGCGAAATAATCGGATGCCGAACTTTCGCGTCAACGCTCCCAAACCGCTGCTTCCGAAGCCGATTTCAGGAAACGACGATCATGCCGTTATCGATCGATGTATCGCAAAGCACCGAGAAGCTGCCGAATTCCCAGGTCCCATAAAGAACTATCCCCTGGTCAACCACGTGAGTGTGGAAGACTGGAGAAAAATTCAATGGATGCACGCCGCCCGGCATCTCGGCTTTCTAATTCCGAAATGACTTCCAACGGCGCGGCGGCACGACGAATTCCCGTCATCATTCGCTGGGCAATGGAATTGATGACGGTCAGTCCAGCGTTCATTGAGGGTGAACGCTCTTCATCAACTCGTCTGTTTGGTTCAGTGAATCACATCACTGATCGAAGCCGTTTGCAGCTAACAACCCAGGCTGTCAGAGAATGTCGCTCCGGGCAAATGCATGTTTTTCGGAGCACGGCCTGTTTGCCGGACCGCGCAGCTGAGAACGCACGTCAGTGGGTAAGAAAGTGCGCACAAAACGAGAAGGAGGACGCCGACTTCAGGATTCATAAATGACTACCCCTTCGCAGGTGGGAAACAAATGAGGATTTCGAAGGCAGGCTATCGGGCAGATGTCTATTCGGGCCCTAGACGTGATTAGAATATCGAACGGGTTGCACATTCGTCAATATGAAAACTCTCCTTATAACAAAATCATAAGTCGCATTTACACATAGGTTTCTGCCACTACACGAACAGAATTGCAAGCATGATCCCGAGGGCAATGGTGAAGAATCCGCCCGCCAAATAAAGGAGCCAGTAATCTCGCCCCCAGAACGCGGCTGGTTCGATGTGGGTCTGACACAATGGGCAGTGCGAAGTCGTCATGTGATGAGTAGGAAAGATTTCGCCGCACTCGGGGCAAGTGTAGACAACCAAGTTCCGAGATCCGAGCGGAGTCTCGCTGACCATCGGCATGGGAATAACCCTCCTCTTTTGACATATGCCCTTCGGCATAAGATATCATGACCAAATCCGCCATCGCAATCCCACTTCACCGAAAATCTCGATAACAGAAAAAGGTATCGATTCGACGCCATAGAGGCTTACGGGGCAGCAACGCTTGGGGAACGATGATTGAATCGCAGCATCAGAGTGCCGCATCTAAGATGTCTCTCTTTCAAATCACTGTGCATGTCAAACTTGCAGAGTTCATATGCGGCGATGGAAGTTCGCGAATTGGAAGATGGGTGATTCGCAAAGCAGTGTGGGCACAGAGTGTCAAGAAAAGATCGGCTACTGCAAAGAGCGGGCGTCACTTCAAATGGTGGTCTGAAGTGACGCCCACACGGGACTGAGATAGACGGGCGACCGTATATCTCAGAACGCCGCTTTACTCCCCCGCCCGGAAAGGAAGCATCACATATGCCTTTCGCTCAACAAATGCAAATCATCGATCGTTATCGCGAAAGAAGACCAAAATATCGAAATCCGGCCAGGATGGGCGTGGAAGTTAGCGATCGAGGAATGAGCAGTTTGGTTGAGGCGCGAGCAACATGAGCAGAGAAGGGAGATAAAAAAATCTCCCTTCTCATGATTAGCAGTGCCGATTCAACGACGGCGAATTCGCATCCCAAGCGACGCGAACACGAGTGCGGACAACATCATTACTGATGACGAAGCTTCTGGAACGTATACCGCACCGCTCGCAGCGGAATACGAAGCGCCAGGGGTAATCGCATCGAACTTGAAGTAGGCGGTATTCTCCGCCAGAACGGAAGCGGAAAGGTTGAACGGCGCGATGCCACCGGCATCCGCGTGCAACGTGAGAGATGAACTCAAGTTCAACGTCGAGCCGACGGTGGTGGATACCACGGTCGATGCTGTCAACTCATAGTGTGGCGACGAAACATCGTTGGTGACATTCAACCCAAAGGGGCCATTGAGATATGCATAGGCGTGCGTGCCGGGTTGTGAACCGGTGATCGTGCTATGCAAAACGATCGTCGCCAAGAAACTGACGGGAGTTCCATTCGCAAGAGTGCTGGAAGTAATCGTCACTGTATCGGTCCAGAAACCCTGGACGTCAGCATTCGCGCCTCCCGCTGGACCGCTTGATGATGCGGATGCCAATACCGAGCCATGGATCTTTCCGACCTCGGTGAAGTTGTCAGCCGAAGCACTGAACGAGTAAAAGGTTCCACTCGAGGTAGCGGAGGGTGGGTTAGCACTGTTGGAGGCAGCCTGGACGACACCCGTATCGACGGAATGGAAATCACCATTCGAGATGTTGCCGGAAGTTTGTGTCTTTGCGGTCGAACGGACTGAGTACATGACCGCCGCTTCGCTGGTCGAAGCGCCGACCATGAGTGACAGGATGATGGCACAACTAGCTGACGTTCTCAATGAACTGGAACTCGTTGAAATAAACATAACAAATCCTCGTTTGCGGTAGCGAAAAACCAAGAAATGCGTTTCGATTATGAACGCCGAAATTCGCGAACGTCAAGCATTTTTCGTCGATTTACCGTTCTAATTCGTCCATTGAGGCAACGGGAATTTGTACATCACTGTCCAACTAGAAACAGGGAATTGGGGTTCAAAGGGAGCACCCTCATGTAGGCAGAAATTTCGCCATCGAAGCGACGATGACTAGCATTGTGCTGGAGGGGTCACCATGAGCAAAACATCACCGTCTCTCGGACCGAAGTTTTGGGTCGCAGCAATTTCCATCATCGCGGCCGTTGTGGCCGTGGCAATGGGAACCTTTGCTGCCGGTACTTTCATGGAGCGGCGCGGAGATGACATCGAGAACCGCGCCCCGAACGAGTAGCCCGGCTTTCCGTTCGTACCACGATTATTTTCGCAAGCTGAAATCACGTCTCGAACTGAACGGCGGTGACCGCTCGATCAAAAAATGCGGATGAGCGACGGGCTTGTACTTCGCGAACGAATTGATCGAACCTAGGTCGCCGGAAAACACGATAGTCTGATGAATCCCTCTCAACCGCTATGGCATCTTGACTGATTTCCGCTTCAACCATCGAAAAAGACAAATCATCAATCGATGGAGCGATAACAGTGAAACGAAACGTCCAAAGCGATATCGCGCGTCATCCTTATCGTGAGGCCGCCTCGGAAATGTTGGTCGAGAAATGGCATCCCGATTGTGATGTAGCTGATCTCCTCTCCGAGCTGAGGCGATGCGAGCAGGTGGTGGAAATCTTTATCCAAAAATACGGTGATGGAATTCGAAACAGCGATCGCGAGACTCCCCCCGAGTCTGATTGAGCAACCAAGTCTGTGATTCTGCTTGAGGTGTTTCAGACGATCTAGATGGCCCTTGAGCGATCAACCTTTTTTACGGTCGCAGGTTAATCGACTAAACAATTCGATGGTTCCGGCACATTCCATCCGAAACCAAGCTAGTTTCGCGTGTTGGTTCGATGACGGCATTGATTCTGCATCTTCATGACACATCTGATCACGATTTTCGAAAGGATGTGTCTAGATGTCAGCATTAAGAGCAGCCCTATTGGGTCTTGTACTTTGCACTTCCACCGCAACAGCTCAGACCGCCCCGTTAGACCATTCGTCCAACAGAGACGTTGCGACCGTCGTAACCAATGGTCAGCATTCGGCGCGAACACAAGTTGCCATTGTCAGTCTAATGATTGCTGCCGTCGTCGGTGTCGGAGCATGGATGTATCTCCGACATAGGAAGAACACCCCGACCATTCACATTAGGAGACTTCCCTAGTCTTCACTGGGCAGCTCAACACTAATAAAGTGGTATCATGTTCTTTGGGCACGGCGGCCTCATTACCTGCCTGAAGCACCGGCCCGGCACCAAGATCTTTCCATCCTACGAGCATAGCGCCGAGTCGGTGCTGCCCCAAAAATGGGACCTCTCGTAGGTGCTGGACTCGATTTGCTCCTCGATCAACCCGAACGAATTTGGAATGACGGCTTTGCGATCATTTCGCGCGGCCTCAATGAGTCATTCGCGAAGCGCAAGATGAAACGTCGAATGGACGGAAGCAGTCCTTCCAACGGAACGAGTCTCGATCCACTCCTCAACCGCTTTCGTGGGATTTAAATCGTCTTGGAAGCGATTCAGCCTCACTTGCCGCGAGTCACCCCCTACGAATTGTTCTGGCCAGAAGTCTCAACCACGATTCGTCAGCCGGAATCGATCAAAATGCATCGGCCGCCATGTGGCCTCCTGGCGCTCGCGACGTAAACTGAATCTGATCAGCTTCGCGAGAGTGGCGGAATTGGCAGACGCGCTGGACTTAGGATCCAGTGCCGCAAGGCGTGC